>NZ_LNDC01000103.1 GCF_001870905.1 Geitlerinema sp. PCC 9228 | reverse complement strand
ACTATCGGCTCTTGGTCTAGCCACTACTACGGGAACCTGGCTGTTCCCAAGCCCCGTCGCTTTAGCGCGGGGTCAGTGACAAATAAAGCAGATTTTGCCAAATATAGAGCAGCGATCGCTTCCCCAGCTGCTCCCGGAAAAGCGATCGCTGGCTGCCAATAGTTCCTTTTACCAGCCTTTTTGGGCTTTTTGAAAAACGTAAGTAGCTACATCGCGAATTTCGTCTTCGTTCAAACGTCCACCAAAAGAGGGCATGGCATTTTTGCCGTATTCTACTTGGGTTTGAATGGCATCAAGGGAATACATCCCATATCGCTTTAAAGCACTTTTTCTCAGGGTTTTGTCTGCCATGACCACATTGCCACCGCCCACGTGACAGGCAACGCAATTGCCCTGAAAAATTTTTGCCCCTACTTCCGGATCGCCAGATTGGGCTGCCAACGCTGCATCTGCCCCCAACCAGGCAATGCCTAGGGCGAACAAAAGCATACCAGACCAAATGTGTCGTACGAACCAGTTCCTTTTCGCTACCATAAAAGTTCCTACTATGGATCCGAATTTCCATTGTACCTTGAAGGAACGGGCAAGCTCGAACCGTTCGCAGACTTGGTTCCAAAAACGCCTACAATCGGGAAGACCAATTTTTGGGGAAACTGGCGGCGACTATGGACTTTGCAAGACCAATTGCCATCGATTTATTTGCTGGCGCTGGCGGCATGACACTGGGTTTCGAGCAAGCGGGGTTTGACGTGTTGGTAGCAGTGGAACTTGACCCCATTCACTGCGCCACCCACGAATATAATTTTCCCCAAACCCAAATTTTATGCCGCCATTTGGCACATACCTCGGCGGCGGATATTCGCAGCCAAAGTGCGATCGCAGATCGAGAAATTGACGTAGTCTTTGGTGGTCCACCCTGTCAGGGATTTTCGCTAATGGGCAAACGCGCCCTTGACGATTCCCGCAATTCCCTGGTTGCCCATTTCCTGCGTTTGGTGGTGGAACTGCAACCCAAATTTTGGGTCATGGAAAACGTTCCCGGTATGGCAACCAAAAAATACCGTTCTTTCTTGCAAGAAATAATAGAACAATTTCGCGATCGCGGCTACCAAGTACATCCCCACCATCAAATTTTAAATGCCGCCCATTACGCCATACCGCAAAATCGAGAACGGTTGTTTTTGCTGGGCAGTCGCACCGATATCCCCCTGCCAGAATATCCAGAACCAATAACCAAACTTCCCCACGAAACAGACAGCGACTTGCCCCCCTGCCCTACCGTTTGGGAAGCCTTGCAAGACTTACCGGAAGTCGAACAATTTCCCGAACTATACCAACGGGATTGGGTAGAAGCCACATTTGGCAAACCCAGTCTTTACGGAGAATCGCTGCGAGAATTGCTGCTACCAGCAGATAACTACGCCGCCGCGCGATCGCACAATCGGTGTTTGCTCACCTCAAGCTTGCGAACCCGACATGCCGCCAAAAGCCAGCAGCGATTTGCCGCCACACCTGGAGGGAAAACCGAACCTGTCAGCCGCTTTTTTAAACTCCATCCCCACGGAGTATGCAACACCCTAAGAGCGGGAACCCCCAGCAATCGGGGGGCTTTCACTTCCCCCCGCCCCATCCATCCCTACCAACCCCGCTGCATCACCGTCAGGGAAGCTGCTAGATTGCACTCCTACCCCGATTGGTTTCGCTTTCATACCACCAAATGGCATGGATTTCGGCAAATTGGCAATTCCGTTCCCCCCAAACTTGCTAAAGCCGTAGCGACAGAAATTCTCAAAGCCGACCAGCGATCGCCAGTCAAACCCAATCCCGAGATTTTAAAATTGGGAGATGCCACCTTGCTGGAATTGACCATGTTTCAAGCAGCATCGCGTTACGGTGTCGATCCGCACATCGTCGAACCACGGTTGCGCCAACCCAGAAAACAGTGAGCTGGTTCCCCCATTTATAATTTCTGCAATTTCGCCGTTTTGGGATTGAGAATTTTTTGGCTGTTGCCAAATTTAACCGCTACGGAAGGCTTGTCTTGTTGTCGAAAAATATGGGTAATTTCCCCCACCCCAAAACTGCGGTGCAAAACGCGATCGCCCACTTGCAAATCTTCAATATTTGCCACATTTTCTTGATATTTTGGCGTAGATTTTTTAGAACCAACATGGCGCAATTTTTCTTGAGAACTAGGCGCATCACTAGAAGATTTCGCCGACTTCTGCTTGCGAACCTTCGTACCGCTTAACAACTCTTGGGGCAATTCTCCCAAAAACTTAGAAGGCATCGCCGGTTGGCGCGTATTTCCCCAAGTTCGCCGTTCTTGGGTATAGGTCAAAAACAACCGTTCCTGGGCGCGGGTAATCCCCACATAAGCCAATCGCCGTTCTTCCTCCAACGCCATAGGGTCTTCCAAACTGCGGAAATGGGGCAACAATCCCTCTTCCACCCCCGATAAAAATACCACCGGAAATTCCAATCCCTTCGCCGAATGGAGAGTCATTAAAGCAACTTTGGTGGCTTCTTCTTCCAAATTATCCGTATCCGCATTTAGCGCTGCCGTTGACAAAAATCCATCTAGCGTTGCTTCTACATTTTCCTCTTCATATTGCAACACCGCATTAATTAACTCGCCCAAATTTTCCAAACGGTTTTTGGCTTCGTCGGTACTTTGATTTTTCAAATCCTCTTCGTAGCCCGATTCTTCCATCACCAAACGCACCAAATCCGATGGTTTGAGCTTTTCCATTTTCTGCTGCCAGCGACCAATTAACTGGCTAAATTCAATGATGCGTTTGGCACTTTTTCCTACCAACGTTTTTACCGAATCTTCATCGCTAACCACTTCCCATAAAGGCGCACTCAACTGTTGGGCAGCATGTTTTAACTTATCAACAGTGGTTTTGCCAATGCCGCGTTTGGGGGTATTGATAATCCGTAGCAAACTAACGCTATCAAATGGATTGACTAAGACGCGCAAATAGGACAGAATATCTTTAATTTCCTTGCGATCGTAAAATTTAAACCCACCAATAATATTGTAGGGAATATTCCAGCGCACCATGGCTTCTTCCAAAACCCGCGATTGGGCATTGGTACGGTACAAAATCGCAAAGCTACCAAAATCAAATTTATCTTCTTCCTTGCGAACCAAAGCGAGAATTTGACTGGTAATAAATTCCGCTTCTTCAATTTCGTTATCCGCACGTTGCAGGTGCAGCAAATCCCCAGAACCGCGCGTGGGTCTTAGCACTTTATCAATGCGCTGGCTGTTATTTTGAATTAGCTGGTTGGCAGCATGGAGAATGGTTTCCCGGGAACGATAATTTTCTTCGAGTTTAATCATGGTGCGGGTGTCTTCATCGGGCAACCCGTCGCCAAAATCATCCTGAAAATTCATCAAAATGGTAAAGTCTGCCATGCGGAAACTGTAGATGGATTGGTCTACGTCTCCCACGACAAAAATGGAACGATGCTGCCAATTGTTATAAGACTGCGGGGATTCGCCGTTGGTAACCAACAACCGAATTAAATCGTATTGGGTGCGGTTGGTATCTTGGTATTCGTCTACGAGAATGTGGTGAAATTGGCGATGCCAGTAGTCCAGAATTTGTTCGTTTTGTTGGAAAATTTCGGTGGGAATGCGGATGAGGTCATCAAAATCTAAAGCATTGTTGGCAGAGAGTTGGTCTTGATAGGTTTCGTAAATTTCTGCCAAAACGCGACCGCGATAATTGGGTTCGTTGCGTTCTAAATCGCGGGGGGTCCAACCTTTATTTTTGGCACTGCCAATGGCGTAGCGCGTTTTTTTGGGATTGAATTTGCGGTCGTCGAGGTTGAGTTGTTCGGTGACAATTTGTTTGAAGAGACTTTGAATGTCGTTTTCGTCAAAAATGGAAAAATTGCGGGTCCACTGGCGACCTTTTTCGTCTTGGTATTTGTTAATATCGTAGCGGAGAATGCGGGCGCACAAACTGTGGAAGGTGCCTACCCAAATGGGTTTGATGTAAGTTTTCCAAACATGCGATCGCAATTGGGTTTGTTGGTCTTCGCGCATGGAATCTAAGGAGGTTCCATATTTGGTTTGTGCGGTAATTTCTGAAAACAATCGCTCAATCCGAGTTTTCATTTCCCTGGCGGCTTTATTGGTAAAGGTTACCGCCATGATGTTTTCGGGGTTGACGCGGTGGGTGTGAATTAAATTGGCAACGCGATAGGTCAAAGCACGGGTTTTCCCCGAACCCGCGCCGGCTACCACCAACATGGGACCGCAAAAATGCTCCACAGCGCGGCGTTGGCTATCGTTGAGATGGCTTAAATCTAATAAGGTATCGCTCATAAGTCGCAAATTATAGAATGGGCGGACAAGGGAGTATCTTACAATTATCAACGATTGGCAGTGGGAAAGACAATCGGAAGTGTGGGGAGGTGGGAGCGTACCGAGCGTGGGAGCGTGGGAGCTTGGGAGCGTGGGAGCTTGGGAGCTTGGGAGATATAATTGGTTGTTTTCTCCGATGCTCCGATGCTCCGACGCCCCGATGCCCCGACACTCCGACGCCCCGATGCCTTCCCACCGAAAATCTACCATCTTTCTTTATTACAATACTTTAAGTTATGGTTGGCAAAATTAAGAGCTTTGTAAACAATACGGTAAACTGTCGTTAAAAAGTTTGCCACGATGGGAAGTGCTTTTGCTAATGCAGGAGTTTTCCCTGGTGGCATCTGTTTTAAACCAAATTGGTGTTGAGAATACATTGGGAGTAATTATTCCATGTCTCATAGCGTAAAAATTTACGACAACTGTATTGGCTGCACCCAGTGCGTTCGCGCTTGCCCCCTAGACGTTCTGGAAATGGTGCCCTGGGATGGCTGCAAAGCCGGTCAAATTGCTTCTTCCCCCAGAACGGAAGATTGCGTGGGCTGCAAACGTTGCGAAACGGCTTGTCCTACTGACTTCCTCAGCATCCGGGTTTATCTCGGCGCGGAAACTACCCGCAGTATGGGTCTAGCCTACTAGTTTAGTTCGTGGGATTTTTCCCAATGGCCAGTTTTCTAGTTGCACAGCCAGATTGTTAATTGCTTGACATTTTTGCAATTTTATGCTAAAGGGGGAGGTTATCTCCCTCTTTTTTTTGTGCGGTGTTGCGGCAAACGTAGTTGGCAATGGCTGAAAACGATAGAATAACAAACACCACAACAGCAGCGACGCTGCTGGCTATCAGAAAACGCACGAGGAGCGATTATGCTTGGGGAAATTACCAAAACCGAATCCGATCGCATGGAACGTTTGGGGGTCGATTTAGACCAATATCCCTCTGTGTGGGAAAGAGAAGAGTTTGATGCGATCGCTACAAACCAAGATCGTAGCATTGCTCGGGTGTTGTGGAATGCTTTTCAAAGCCAAATCACCGGTCAAATTCCCGACCCTGTCATGCTAACCCACATTGTCACCACTCGCTGCAACTATAGCTGTCATTTTTGTTCTTTTGCCGACACGCTAAATGCCAAAACCAACGAACTATCTTTAGAAGAAATTGAGAAAACTTACGCTACCCTGGGCGACAATCTCAATGTCATTGTTTATTCCGGCGGCGAAACCACTCTCCATCGCAACTTAGCGGAAATTATCGAAGCTGCCTATCGCTTAACTTCCGTAAAATCGGTTTACATTATTTCCAATGCCTGGAAGCCAGAGGTATTGTTTCAAATTACCCACCGCATCATGCAGCGTTGCCCGGATTTGCATTTAACCTGGAGTTTGAGCATTGAAGGGATTCGAGAAACCAATAACAGCCTCCGCTATACCCGCAAACCCGGTTGGGATGCCTATCAAAATACCATTGATAGTTTGTTTGGGTTGCAAACCATGCGCGATCGCTTCGGGTACGATCAATTAGATGTACAATTGTGTACGGTTTGCTCGCCGGATAATGCCGATATCATGGATGAATGGTACGAAACGGTACGCGATGTGCTGCAACCCGATAAATGGAATTTAAATTTAATGCGCAAAAGCGTGCAAATGACCGAACACGAACTAGCTTCTTTTGAAGAGCGACGGCAGCAAAATCAGTTAGAACCTTTCGAACAAAAATATTTAGAAATTACCAATCGCGTGCGGGAAGATGTCCTATCGGGCAAGCTAAAATTTCTGTACCATACCCACAGCCATAACGACGGTGCCATGAAATCGGCGGTGGATTTAATCAGTCAAGAACAAAATCGCCGCACTTTGTTAGGAGAAAAAGACGCTTTCTGCTGTCGCGCCGGTACATTTGGTGCGTATATTGGTAGCGAAGGGGAAGTCAGCGGTTGCGAAGAATTTGCCCACAATCCGAAAGATAACAAAGCCTTTGGCAACTTGCGATCGCAAAATTACGATTTCCAAGCGATTTGGCATTCCGAAACCGCCCAAAAGCTACGGTCTAAAGTTGGCAAATCCCCCGAATGCTACGGTTGCACCCTAGAAAGCCAACGCAACTATCCTGCCATTCTCGTTTCCCTGAAAACCCTAGTTCGCGCCAAAATGCTATCCAACAAAATTCAATAAGATAGTTATAGCGGGGGAGGGGGCGAACCTTCCCCCTACAAATCCGTCGAGAAAAATGCTATATTTCCCCCATGCTCCCACACTCCCATGCTCCCACGCTCCCACGCTCGGTACACTCGGTACGCCCCCTTGACTGCAACCCAACTCGAATTGCTAATAGATGGCGACTCCAACCAATATTTTAATCGCATCCTCCGACACAGGTGGCGGTCATCGTAGCGCCGCGCGAGCTTTGCAAACTGCGATCGCTCGTCAAAGTTATACCAGCCATCCCATTCAAATTCAAATTATCCGGGTATTGGAAGAAGCTTCGTTTTTTACCCGTCAGTTGGCGAATTTGTATAACTGGTTGCTGCGACACCGGCAAGATTGGGTGCAATATTACTTTCGGTTAATCGACACCCTGCGACCCAACGAATCCGTGGGGTGGTTTCGACGATTGCGCGCGTATGGTGGGAACCTTTTATCCACCCATCAACCAGATATCATTATCTCCGTGCATCCCATGCTGCAACATTTTTTTGCCTATCTGTTGCAAGAATATCAAATGAGCGATCGCATTCGCTTGGTTACCGTAGTTACTGACCCCGGTTATGGATTTTGGCGCGGGTGGGCTTGCCAACAAGTACAACAATATTTCGTCGCCAGCGAAGCCGCCAAACAGCAGTTGGTGGATTATAGCATCGATAGCGATAAAATTTCGGTCAGTGGGATGCCAATTCATCCGGATTTCCAACCCGTTGACCTGGAAACCAAAACCAAACTACGTTCTGAATATGGCTTGCACCCCGATAAATTTACCCTGTTGGTCAACGCGGGTTGGATTGGCGGCGGCAATGTACCCAAAATTTTCGATACCCTCCTGCAGCAGGCAGCCAACTCAGACATTCAAGTGGTATTTTTAGCCGGGAAAAACCGCCAGTTAGCAAACCAAGCCCGCAAAAAATTAGCCCAGCATGATGTTAACCCCAACATCTTCGTGATGGAATTTATGCCCAGCATTCACCAACTCATGCAGCTATCTGATGCCATGGTATCGAAATTAGGGGGATTGACCACATTTGAAGCCATGGCTTGCGAACTCCCTTTAATCGCCGATACCGTTACATCGCCCATGCCCCAGGAAGCAGCAACCGCCCAATGGTTGCAAGATAAAGACATGGCCATTTTCCTGCAACGCCCGGAAGATATTGTAGGCGCGATCGCATCTCTGGTAGAGTCCCCCCAACGAAGGGAAAAAATGGCAAAGCTGTATCGCACCCATGCCCAAACCCAAGGGGCAACCACTATTGCTAGGGAAATCTTGCACCGGCAAAAATCGGGAAAAACCATTTCCTTGTAAATTCAGGAAAAATTAGCAGCCAACTTTATAGATAATTCAATAAATTAAATTTCTTTTCAGGAGCGAACCTCATGTGTGGCATTGTTGGATATATCGGCACCCAAAACGCAACCGAAATTCTGCTATCAGGTTTGGAAAGACTGGAATATCGCGGCTACGACTCCGCTGGCATCGCCACCAGTTGGGAAGGCAAACTAGATTGCGTGCGGGTAAAAGGCAAAATTTACCAGCTACGGGAAAAACTGGATGGCTGGGAAAATCCCGCGAAAACCGGCATTGGTCATACCCGCTGGGCAACCCACGGCAAACCAGAAGAACACAATGCCCATCCCCACAGCGATATGTCGTCGCGGGTAGCGGTGGTACAAAATGGCATCATTGAAAACCATCGCCAGCTGCGGGAGAAGCTAAAAGAAAAAGGATACGAATTTAGTTCGCAAACCGATACCGAAGTCATTCCCAACCTCATTGCCGATTATCTCCAACAACCCAATACCGATTTGCTGGAAGCTACCCGCCTGGCAGTGCAAGATTTGGAAGGGGCATTTGCCATTGCGGTAGTTTATACCGATTCCAGCGACGAACTAGTGGTAGCCAGACAGCAAGCCCCCTTGGCAATTGGTTTTGGGCAGGGAGAATTTTTCTGTGCTTCCGATACCCCAGCCATTGTTTCCCACACCAGAGCCGTTTTAAATTTAAACGACGGCGAAATAGCGCGATTAACGCCGTTGGGTGTGGAACTGTATAACTTTGAAGGGGAAAGGTTAAAACGATTTCCCCGCATGTTGGAAATGACCCCCACAACGGTGGAAAAACAGGGATTCCGCCATTTCATGCTGAAGGAAATTTACGAACAACCGGGGGTCATTCGCACTTGTTTGGATGCCTATTTTGCCCATAATTGGCAACCCGACAGCCATCAAGCGCCTCTGGATTTGGGCGTGTCAGATTCTGTGCTGGATGGTGTGGAACATATCCAAATTTTAGCCTGCGGTACGAGCTGGCATGCGGGGTTGATTGGCAAATATTTATTGGAACAGTTGGCAGGCATTCCCACTTCCGTTGCCCATTCTTCGGAGTTTCGCTACGCGCCAGCGCCTTTGATGCCGAATACGCTAACCATTGGCGTTACCCAATCGGGAGAAACGGCGGATACGCTAGCGGCGTTGAGTCGGGAACAGCAGCGACGCGCCAATACATCCCCACCATATGCTGCCCGGATTTTAGGGATTACCAATCGCCCGGAGTCTTCTTTGGGAAATTTGGGTGCCCATATTATCAATGCCCATGCTGGTGTGGAAATTGGTGTGGCGGCGACGAAGAGTTTTACGGCGCAGTTGATGGCGTTTTACGCGCTGGCGTTGGATTTGGCATACCGCCGGCAGCAGGTTCCGGCGAAGGAAATGGCGAGGTTGCTGGATGGGTTGCGCCAGTTGCCGGTACAAGTGGAGAAGATTTTGGAAACTCAGGATGCGGCGATTCAAGATTTGGCGCATGAGTTTTTGGAGACTCAGGATTTTATTTTTGTGGGGCGTGGCATTAATTTTCCTATTGCGTTGGAAGGTGCTTTGAAGTTAAAAGAGATTAGTTACATTCATGCGGAAGGGTATCCGGCAGGGGAAATGAAACACGGACCGATTGCGCTGTTGGATTCTAAAGTGCCGGTGGTGGCAGTGGCGATGCCGGGGTTGGTGTATGAAAAGGTTTTGTCGAATGCCCAGGAGGCGAAAGCTAGGGATTCCCAGTTGATTGGGGTGACGCCGGCAGGGAATGCGGATTCAGAGGAACTTTTCGATACGTTGTTGTCGGTGCCGGCGATTGATGAGTTGCTGTCGCCGATTGTGACGGTGGTTCCTTTGCAGTTGCTTGCCTATCACATTGCGGCGTTGCGGGGGTTGGATGTGGACCAACCACGGAATTTGGCGAAGTCGGTTACGGTGGAGTAGTTTGCTGCAAGTTAGGGCTGGTTTTATGGAAGCACTGCGCAACAAGAATGCTTTTGTCTGCGATATGGATGGGGTGATTTACCACGGCAATCGGTTGCTGCCGGGGGTGCCGGAGTTTATTAATTGGTTGCAAATGTCAAATAAAAAGTTTTTGTTTTTGACGAATAGTAGCGAGCGATCGCCTAGGGAACTTCATGAGAAAATGAAGCGGTTGGGTGTATCGGTGGGGGAAGAGCATTTTTATACCAGTGCTTTGGCAACGGCGGCGTTTCTAGCTGACCAGTGTCAGGGCGGTAGCGTTTTTGTTATCGGCGAGGCAGGGTTAATCAATGCGTTGTACGATGTGGGTTTTTCCATGAACGATACCAACCCGGATTATGTGGTGGTGGGGGAAACCCGCAGCTACAGCTATGAAAAATTGGAACGCGCCTGCCAGCATATCCACAACGGGGCAAAGCTAATTGGCACCAATCCCGATGTTACTGGACCCAGCGAAAAGGGCATTATTCCAGCGACGGGGGCGTTGATGGCGCCGTTGGAAATGGCAACGGGGGCAAAGGCTTATTTTGTGGGCAAACCCAATCCTTTGATGATGCGCAATGCGTTGAAAAAGTTAGAAGCTAGGCGAGAGGAAACGGCGATTGTGGGCGATCGCATGGATACGGATATTATAGCAGGTATCGAGTCGGAAATTGAGACGGTATTGGTTCTGAGCGGGGTTACCCAGAAATCGGATTTAGCGCGATTTGCCTACCAACCCGACTGGATTCTCGATGGTGTGGGCGATTTGGTGCCGCCGTCAGGATAGATGAGACGAGCAATATTGTTGAAATTCCCGATATTGCGGTGAATAAATGATTAGCAAAAAATGCGGCTAGATTGATGTTTGATACCAAATCCGATGTACATAAACCTACAAAAGGGACCCACAGCGGGGGTTGCCCCGACCAAAAAATTGTGGTTTTTTCATGTCAGATTTGGTATAAAGAAATGGTATTAGGCATGGGGAGAAAGAGGAATCGCCCCGCGATCGAACACTCGATTTTCTGTATCAATCCCGCGAATCGTCATATAATCGGGATATACCTCGCAAGCTGCAAAACTCAGCCGGGAAGTCGCCGCCACCGTCCACTGAGAACGCCCTACCGGGCGGCTTTTGGCACCAGCTCCGCAAATTAGATAGGTGGTCCCGTCAATGGGTAATGTGCGTTCGTAGTTGTGTTCGTGACCGTTCATATAAAGCTGCACGCCGTACTTTTTAAACAAAGGTTTTAGTAAGCTAACTCGCTGGATATTGGTACCGTACATGCCAGATGAGTAAATGGGATGGTGTCCAAAAACAATCTTCCAAGGGGCATCGCTTTGACTCAATTCCCGTTCCAACCAAGCCAACTGGCTCTCCCAATCGGCGTTGCGGGTAGTATCGAGGGCGAAAAACTGCACCGGATCGTAGCGAATGGTATAGGTTCGCCCTTGCATGTGAAAGCCGGGATAGGCTACTTGGGGGGTGCCGTTGTCAGTGCGAATGTCGTGGTTGCCCAAACAAGCGTGAAATTTGACATCTTTTTGCAATAAGGGAGCGTAGGGGCGTTCAAAAACTTCTTCAACGCGATCGATATCGCCGTCGCTATAAATATTATCCCCTGCTAGAATAACCAGAGAAAAGGGATTTTCTTCATAATAGCGTTCCATGGCTTCGGCGACAGCATACTGATGGCGATCGCCCGTTCCCGTATCCGCCACTGCCACAAACCGCAGCAAGGGTTCTTCATCGGCATTCAAACGCAGCTTTTCCGCCTGGGTGAGGGGTTGGCTGTAAACCGGTTCTTGGCGAAAAATAGCACGAGCCAGTAGGGAGTAAACACTGCCGAGGGTAGCGTAAATTAAAAATCGACGGCGATTGTATTTCAAAAGCGACCCCAGATAAACTAAGATGGACATTTGTTGGGGAAAACGTCGGCAAAATTATGCACAAATATCAACTGTTTGGGTTTTTACCGCAAAAATGGTGGCAGCAACCCCTAGTACTGGTTGGCCAGCTAACGAGTTCCCAACCAACCATCAAGGTGATATCGCAAAATCGCCATGGTGTCAAATGGGGGTGTTGGTTGCTAGCTGGTATGCTGGTCGTAGCGTTGGGGATAGGGATGGTTTTGCCGACGCCGGCGGGATTGGCGGCAACCACAGTCACGGAAACGCCTGCCGCAACTGCCTCCGAACCCGAAACGAAAGCCAAAACCCTTACCCCCGAACAAAGTCTGATGCTGGCTATCCAAGACGATTTGGATCGTGCCATCCAACGCTACGGTCAGGGATTGGTAGAATCCGTACGTGCAAATTTGGATAAAGATTGGCTGCAGGTAACCGTTGCTAGCGATTGGTATCAGTTAGAAAGCGATCGCCAAAACCAATTTGCCCAGTCTATTTTAGAACAATCCCAGAAATTAACGTTCCGGCGGTTGGATATGGTCGATCCAAAAGGTAAGGAAGTGGCATACAACGCCACCTCCGGGGAAGGCATTATTATCCTGCGGCGATAGTCACGAACTTTCGCTGGCGGCAGTGCTTTCTAATTCCAAAGCGTTGAGTTTGTGCAGCAATTGATAGGGTTGGATGGGTTTTAACAAATAATCATCTGCTCCCAAATGACGGCAGGTTTCCCGCGGGTTGGGGATTTCTGTTTCCGCCAGCAGCAGAATTTTTAGATTTTCTCCCACCGGCAACTGGCGGAGGGATTCGATAATATCTTCAACCTCGATTTGCGAACAATCCGCCGATACGATTAAAGCATCCGGTACCACCAATTGGATTTGTTCTATAACCATGCTGCTATCTACAATGCAAACTACCTGATAGCCAGCCGCCGTAAGGAGGTCGCAAATGGGGGTAGAATCTTCCTCCCGTTCTTCGATTAAGATAATTTTCCCCTGGGGGCGATCGCTTGGTAAACTAGCTCCAATGGGCGGCTCTGGCTTTTTGCTGGCTTTGGGAATTCCGGCTCGATGGGGCAGTCTGACGGTAAATGTAGAACCGATGCCTACGGTAGATTCTACCTGAATGGAACCGCCGTGCATTTCCACCAACTGCTTGGTCAGAGCCAATCCCAACCCAGTGCCTCCATACTGGCGGTTGTAGGAAGCATCGAGCTGTTGGAATTTTTGGAACAACAGGGGAATTTGATGTTCGGGAATGCCAATCCCCGTATCTTCTACTTGAAAGATGGTTTCTTCGGTTTCTTGCCAAACCCGCAAGGTGACTTCCCCTTGTTTGGGGGTAAATTTAATGGCATTGCTAAGCAGATTATACAGAATGCGGGTCAGCCGCCAGGGGTCGGCAATCATTGTTTCGTTGTGAATGGATTGTCGCTTCAAGTCCAAATTTACCCGTACTCCGCCATTGGCAATTTGTTCGCTGACGGTTTTAAGGCTCTGGCG
The DNA here is from genome assembly GCF_001870905.1 of Geitlerinema sp. PCC 9228. NCBI lineage: Bacteria > Bacillati > Cyanobacteriota > Cyanophyceae > Geitlerinematales > Geitlerinemataceae > Geitlerinema > Geitlerinema sp. PCC 9228. The sequence continues at coordinate 74,812 of NZ_LNDC01000103.1, read as the reverse complement.
GGCAATATCAAAGATGGAAATTTCTCGCAAATCCAAAACTGCTTTGCCGGATTCCAGTTCGGAAAGTTCAAGAATATCTTCAATTAGTTCTAGTAAATGTTCGCCGCTTTTGTAGATGGTACGCAAATATTCCCGTTGTCTTTCCGTTAGTTGAGACGAAGACCAACGCAGCAGTGTAGCGGACATACCCATGACGCAGGTGAGAGGAGTTCGCAACTCGTGGCTCATGGTGGCGAGAAATTCGCTTTTGGCGAGATTGGCGGATTGGGCGAGCAATAGGGCATCGTGGAGTTCTTGGGTCCGTTCGATGGCTCGCTGTTCCAGGTGGTTTTTGGTGTGTTGTAGTTGCTCGGATAAGGTATTTTGGGAAATAGCGATCGCGAGTTGTTGGGCAATTTGCTGGCAAAAGGTTTTGTCTGTATCCTGCCAGGGTTGGGGCGGATGGCTTTGCTGGGCAACCAGATAGCCCCAGGTTTGTTGTTCGATCGCAATGGGAACCACCAATTCCGCCTGAATTTGTGGGTCGATGCCGTTTTTGAAGGTGCAAATGCCGCCGCCGTTGCCTTCGCTGCTAGAAAGGCTGGTAGGAAGCGAAACGTGGTTGTTTTCTGCGGGAGTAACTGATTTTGACTGGTAACACTGCTGCCAACGCCGTACGTACTGCTGTTGCAAGGTAGAGGGAAGGTTGGTCCACGCTGCAATGTTCCCAGTGGCAGGATAACTTTCACCAGCGATTTCTGCTTTTTCTTGTTGGTAAATTAGCACGCGATCGCACTGCAAGTAGCTGCGTAGTTGGGTGGTAGCGGTATCGAAAATGGCAGGTAGGGGGCGATTTTGCTGGATTTGGCTGGTAAGTTGCTGGAGAATGGCTTCCCGTTGGCGAACTTGGTGGGGAATTTCCTGGGGGTCTGCAGCCAGTTGCAGCAGCAGTTCGCTTTCTAAGTTGGGGTCGTTGCATTCCTGAGCATGCAAGGTTTGCAACAAACTCTGCATACTTTGGGGGTGGGAAAGGGTGGATGGCAGGCGTTGGGTGATAAAATCAGCGATCGCGTGGCGGTTGAGGCTCAGAGATACCTGACAGGGGATGGCAGCCGTAGCCCCATTTTGCTGGTTAGCCAGGTCGCTGGCAACCAACAAAGCCGCCAACGGTTGGGAAACCAACAACAGAAAACGCTCTGAGGCAACTGTTCCTTCCCAGGCAACCATGTCATCCGTCAGAACTTCCGCCTTCACCTGCGATGCCATACGATAGAAATGTTCTTGGAGATGGTTGTAGGTGGCAACGGTCGTATTTTTTTGTATTTTTACCCATGTAGAACTAGGCATTTTCCCAAGGGGAGCTTTACAGAGCAGGCGAGATGAAGTGCAAACCAAAAGTGCTGCTTGGCAGAACGTTGGATGTTAACTGGCTGACCCAGGGCACAACCCAAGGTGAAGTTCTCAATTTCAGTTTTCAAAAACCAGATGCGAAGCTGCTTCTGCAGGCAAACCACCCACGACAGCTTGCCAATTCCTTAGCTAGGACGAGCAACCCTTTTGGTTTTGTACTCTTATCTTAATTGTAACCCTAGCTGCTGTTTTGGACATAAGCTATTATTTTAGGCACAAAGAAATACAAAAGTCAAAAAAACTTACCTTCTGTTAAGCGAACTTTATCATATGCAGGATTTTTAACTCGCTATGGTCTGCAGCTGGGTGCCTCTCGATAGCAGAAAACTTGGTAAACTAGAAGCCATCGCACCATTAAAAAAGGACCATTGGGGAAGTTTGGTTGTGGATACAAAAGCGTATTGGTTGGCTTGGTCGCAAATTTCTGGAATTGGCCCGATGTCCTTGCAGAAACTCAAGCGACACTTTGGGAACTTACAAAAAGCCTGGCAAGCCCAACCAGAGGAGTTAAAACAAGTTTCGGGATTGGGGAAAAAAGCGATCGCCGAATTTGTCAAGAAGCGATCGCAAATCGACCCTCAAGAATTATTACAGCAACATCAAAAAACCAATCCCCACTTCTGGACCCCAGACGATAAATTCTATCCCCGCCTGCTGTTGGAAATCCCCGATCCACCACCAATTTTGTACTATCGCGGTCACCCCGATTGGGAAGAAAATCAAGGCATCAAACCCATGGTCGGCATTGTGGGCACCCGGGAACCTTCGGAATACGGCAAGCGTTGGACCTACCGCCTCAGCAAACTTTTGGCACAGCATGGGTTTACCATTGTTTCGGGAATGGCCAAAGGCATCGACACCCAAGCCCATCAAGGCTGTTTGGATGTCAACGGACGCACCTACGCCGTTTTTGGTTGCGGTGTAGACTTTATTTACCCCTGGGAAAACCGACAACTGTACCGGGAAATTCTGCAACAGGGATTGGTTCTCAGCGAACATCCCGCCCAAACCAAACCTCACCGGCTGCACTTTCCCAAACGCAATCGCATCGTAGCAGGATTGTGTCGGGCAATTTTGGTCATGGAAGCTCCCCAGCAATCGGGTGCCTTAATTACCGCCCGTCAAGCCGGGGAATTTGGACGAGATTTGTACGTTTTGCCCGGTAGAATTGACGATCGAAACGCCCAAGGATGCCTGCGGTTGATCAAAAATGGAGCTGATGTCATCGAAAGCGAAGAAGATTTATTAGAAATGCTCTCCGGCATTCCCGGCTTGCAACTTTCCCGCCAACCATCTCCAGCTACCTCGGCGGCTACCCCCTCGCCTCCCCCTACTCCTACCGCAACGCCTACACCCAACCTCGCTCCTGAATTGCAGCAAGTGTTCGATGCCATTGCCCCAGAAGAGACTCCCTTCGATCTCATCGTACAAAAAGTAGGGCGATCGCCGTCGGAGGTATCCAGTGCTTTGTTGCAGTTAGAAATGTTGGGATTGGTGTCGCAGTTGCCAGGGATGCGGTACCGGAGGTAAGAGGGGGCATGGGAGAAAAAATTCATACAGGATCCGATGTAGATCGTCGCGAACTTGACACTCCCCGCAGTAGCGAGACGGAGATTCTTAAGGAGTCCAAAATCGCTCTGCTATGACTTCCGTTGATACCTTCCTACCAATTCCGCATTGGCGAGGATGTGACCTTCCATCGCTTCTACGACTTGTGATTTATTGGCACCTGCCTCTAGAGATAGCTGCGTATCCAAAGCATAAAGCTTGAAGAAATAGCGGTGATTGCCGCCGGGAGGGCAAGGACCACCGTAGCCTAGCTTGCCAAAGTTATTTTTCCCTTGTATGCCGCCTACGGAAGGATTGGCTTCGTTAGCAATCGATTCTGGCAGTTGGCGGGTGTCAGCGGGAATATTAAACCATACCCAGTGTACGAACGTGCCCACGGGAGCATCGGGGTCGTCGCAAATCAGAGCAAAGCTTTGGGTTCCGGCAGGTGGTTCGCTCCAACTCAGTGGCGGGGAAATGTCGTCGCCGTCGCAGGTGTATTTGGAGGGAATTTGTTGGTTGGCGGAGAAAGCACGGCTGGTGAGTTCCATAGTTTGTACCGATTCCGATAGCTGCAAGGTATTGGCACTGGCAGGACGATGGGAAACTAACATCACTCCTAGCAACGATCCTGCCATAGAGAAGCCTTTTTGAATAAAAAAGCGGCGTTTCATAGAAGACAGGGGACGCAAACAGTGACTACATCGATTGGATCCTATTGTATCCACAGCTGCTGGCAACAAAATCGTTTTTTTGGAGTCTTTTTGCTAGGATAGGCGCGTCTGTGGCGTTTTGCCATTTAACTTTTTGGGAGATTTTGGGGTATGAAGCGAGCTTTTTCTATTTTCAGCAATACCTTGGTGGCTGTCTCTGTACCGTTGGTGGTGATGGGTTTGCCTGCCGATACCCTCGCTGCCCCTACCAAAAGTTTGTTCGTAACTGAAAACACGGAGAACTTACCCAAAAGTGTAACTTTGCTTCCCGATAACGCTGCTGTTGTCTTTGCGATTAATACCACAACTACCAATTGGGGTCGGCTAAATCGCTTCAATCCCCTGCCGTTCTCGATTTCAGGACCGATGAGCTTGCCCTATTTTCCGGTGGGGGTTAACTTTGCCACGCAAGTGCAACCGTGGATTTCGGATTGGGCGTTGGTCGCGTTGCTACCTCCTGGGGAAGGAGAAACGACTACGTTCCAAGAGCAAGCTTTCCTGGTTTCGGGCATTCGCGATCGCGATGCTGCTGTAAATTTTATCGAAAATTTGCGTTCTTTGCGCACTGAAGCCCCCCAGCAACGCTCTTACCGAGGGGTAGAACTTTGGCAGTGGTCATCCGAACCAGTACCCATTTGCGAACCGGAAAGTTCCCAACCGCAAGCTCCCGATTGTATTTTGCCACCCCCGGAAAAACGCCCTTCCCCACCAGAGAATTCTCAGGAAAAATCGCTCGCCCAAGCAGAAAATTTGCCTGATTTGCCTTTGCCGGGAGAACAATCTCCAACCGATTCGGAACCGCCCACGCCTACGCGTCCTAGCTTATCCGTAGCGATCGCGAAAGATTATATTGTTTTGGCTTCCCATTCGCAAGCCATCGAACAGTTTATTAACAAACAAAATCAAAAGAACATTCGTGGTTTGGCACAAAATTTTCAGTTTCGGAAAATTTTACAAGCCGATGGGTTCGAGCTATCTTTAGTTTTCTTTTATATCAATTCTTCCCAGCTCAGCCAATGGTATGACCGCTTGTCAGCAGAATCGAGCGATCGCTTTTCTTTTATAAACTTGTTCCTTAGCGGCTTGCAACCGGTTTTAGAAACCTACAGCACCTTTGATGGCATGGCTTGGATAACTGAAGAAGGCGCTAGAATACAAAGTCGTGCTTTCTACCGGGAGCCAAATCTGGAGAATGCCACATTAACCAGTCCCAAGACACGCACTGTTCTTAATATTTTACCCGGTTCCACTTATTTAGCTGCCAGCGTTTACAACTTTCCCCAACAACTGGCAAGAAGTCTCGCAATTGCTCGCGAACAACCATTCTGGCAGTTGCTAATGCGACAAATGGGAGATATCCCCACAGAACAAATCGAAGAAGCGATCGCTTGGATGGATGGTAGTATTGCCTTCTTTGTATTTCCCACCCAACAAGGTTGGTTCCCCACCTTTGACCCTCGCTTGCAACTGGGCATTGGTGCTATTGTAGAAACAAGCGATCGCGCCACCGCTGAAACCCGACTCCAGCAACTTGCCACTATTTTGACCAATCGTCTTCAAAGGCAACTGCAACGGGTTTCCCAAAAGACCGATGGCGATCGCACAATAATTAGCTGGGAAAGAGTCAGTGAAGACAAGGCCCAAAGTGTCGTTGCTTATACCTGGCAAGACGACAATACTTTACTCATCGCTTCTGGAAATAGTGCTTTGGCAGAACTAATGTCAGCTCCTTTAACTTCTTTAGGCGAGGCTTACAATTTCCACCAAGCTATCCAACCCTTTCCAGAGCCCAACAGCGGCTATTTCTTCCTAAATATGGGTTCGGTACTAACCCTAGCCAACAAATTTATTCCAGAGCAAGCCAATGCTGGTTTGCCAGTCGCTTTTTTCTTGGAATTGATGGAAGGAATTCGTAGCATAAGCGGTTCGATCCTCTATACAGAAAATTTGGAACAATCGGACTTTTATATTCGTATGGTTCCCGTAGGAGAGGCAGAAATTTCGCGATCCGGATCGCAAGAAACACGTTAGAAATTTTCCCCTAGCTGTAGTAATTTCTGTTTATAATAGAAGTAAAGAAATCAAAGTACCGCGACCCGATTGTATGACCTTAGATATCAAACAGTTCTTTCAAGCCACCAATCCCAGCCGAACGCTTTTTGTGGAAGATGTCGATCGCGATCGTAAGTACTACATCGATTTTTCACCAGTGCGGGGCGGGCAAATTATTGAAGAGTTGAAAGATAATATTGCCCTGTGGTCGCCGGAAGATCCAACTTACCAACTGTTTACCGGTCATGTGGGATGTGGCAAATCTACGGAGTTGCGGCGGCTGAAATTACAACTTGAAGAAGCTGGGTTTCACGTTGTGTATTTTGAATCCCAGGAAGAAATGGAAATGTCGGATGTGGATGCGGGGGATATCTTGCTAGCGATCGCCCGTCGTGTCAGCCATAGTTTGCAAGAAATCTCTTTAGAAGAACCCAAACGCTTGCAAAACTTACTGCAAGCCGCCATGAATTTCATGCAGACAGAAATCGAACTTTCCGGGGAAGTCAAAACTCCCGTGGGAACCCTCAAAGGCAGCAGCGAAGGTCAGTTTAGCCTGGATGCGGGCATTGCTAGAATCACCGCCAAAACCAAAGCCAGTCCCAACATGCGGCAAAAATTGCGGGACTTTTTAGAACCCCGCACCCAAACACTTTTGGAATCCATCAATCAAGAACTATTAGAACCGGGAACTGCCAAACTCAAACAAGCAGGAAAGCAAGGATTGGTGGTCATTGTCGATAGCCTCGATCGCGTGTTGCCTTTACCCAAACCCTGGGGCAGACCGCAGCAGGAATACTTATTTGTTGACCGCGGGGAACAGTTGCGGGGGTTACACTGTCATGTGGTGTATACCATGCCGTTGGCGTTGCGGTTTTCCGATGAGTTTGGTAGGCTAACCCAAGGATTTCTTTCCAATCCCCAGGTTTTGCCCATGGTTCCCAGTCGCCACCGAGATGGCACTCCTTACGAGGAGGGATTGTCGCTATTGCGGCAAATGGTGCTGGCAAGGGCATTTCCCGATGCGTCGCCAGAAGAGCGGTTGCAACGCACGGCGGAAATTTTCGATAGTCAGGAAACATTGGATGTTCTCTGCGATGTTAGCGGTGGTCACGTGCGTAATTTGTTGCGGTTGCTCAACGATACTATTAAAAAGGACAAACAATTTCCCCTATCCCGGGCGTGTTTGGATGCTACCATCCGTTCCTACCGCCACGAACGGGTGCTAGCTGTAGACGAACAGGAGTGGCATTTGTTGCGCCACGTGATGCAGAAAAAGAAAGTAGCGGGGGATGAGGGCTACCACAAACTGATTCGCAGTATGTATGTGTACGAATATCGCGATCGCGATGGGTATTGGTTTGATATCAACCCCATTTTGGCAGGAGCAGAAGAGTTAAAGTAGAACCAAATTTTGATTGGATTTCTTGATTTTTATCGCCAAAATGCCTATGCATATCCATCCAGAACACGAAAAATCCTTACAAGATATTGCCTGGACCATCGAAATGTCCCAAGGGAAGTTTTCCCTGACCATTGCTCGCTGCAACTCTCCCAATTTACGCGATCGCTTGATTCGACGGTTGCAAGATACATGCCAGGTTCCCATACATAATATTCCATTACCGCCCATGACGCAACAGTTGTACGGAACCATTCGCAGCGTTTTGGCTGACGAAACCCCTGCCGCGGCGATGGTGTATGGATTTGAACGGGTTCGCCATCTAGACCGAGCCATTGTTTCTGTCAATCCCGTGCGGGAGGAATTTCGCAAGTATTGCCCGTTTCCCATTGTTTTTTGGTTGAGCGATCGCGCCATGCGCTTGTTTCTGCGATTGGTACCGGATTTTGAAAGCTGGTCAACCCTAACTAGGTTTCCTTTGGTGAGGGAAGATTGGCAAACTCTACTGCAAACCAAAGCCGCACGTTTTTATGTAGATGCCTTGCAGCTGGATTGGGGCGATCGCGCTACTTTGTTGGATGAGTTGGAAGCAGGGCAATCTTTTTTGCAGCAAAATGGTTCTGGCAAAAGCCGCGATTTGGCAGCCAATGTGAAGGCATTGCAGGGATTTGTTAGCGAAGAAAACGAAGATTGGCAAACAGCGATCGAACATTACTGGCAAGCTATCCAACTTTGGCAGCAGCAGGAACAATGGGAAATTCAACAAACAGCCAAAATTGACCCTTATTTAACTAAAATTCAAGGAAAAATTTGGGAACACATGGCATTTTGTAGCTACGCCAAATCTCAAACCAGCTACTCTCCAAAATCCGAGCAGGATACAACCATTCACCATGCTTTGTTAGCGTTTCTAGAAGATGTAAAAACCAACAAAAAACGTCCGGATATTTTGGCGGATGGGTTGGTTGCTTGGGGTCGATGGTTGCGTTACTGGCACTGCGATCACTTGCTAGCAGAAATCAGCCATTTTGTTGGGCATTGGTATGGGCAAAAAAGGGGAAAAGAAACAGCCATTGTCAAAGCAAAAATATGGGGATATCTGGCAGAAGTGGCTGCTTTGCAAAAAAATTGGTCTGCCAAGGAAGACTACGCCAAACGAGCGATCGATCTTATTGCAGAACGAGCGGAAATTTATACCGAACCTGCCTTTGCCAATAGCGAAGAAACCGGCGATGACTTTCCCTTATTGGCAATTAAGCAACCGGAAGCGGCATTTTTTGATTGGGGTCGCTATCATTTTTTATTAGGGAAAGCCTGCTGGCAGCAAGGAAAACTAGAAACGGCTTTAGAAAAATTACAAATTGCCAAACAGCATTTACGTCCGGAATACGACCTGCTACAATATTTAGAGTTTCTCGACACATTGCGCTTCGTTTACTGGCAGAGAAAACAATATTTGGCTGCCTATACCATCAAACAGGAACAGCGGTCGGTCAAACAAGCCTATGGCTTGCAAGCCTTTGTGGGAGCTGCTCCTTTGCAACCGCGAATGTGGCAGCCAATGGTGGAAGCAACGGCTTTGGAAATTCCCCAGGGAGAAACAGAAACCGGCAGGCAGCGAGATATTCAAAATTTATTGGAACGCATCAAAAATCCCCGCTTTCAAATGATTGTGGTGCATGGTTCTTCTGGGGTAGGCAAAAGCAGTTTGTTGCGTTCGGCATTGGTACCAACTTTACAAGAAACCAGCGTAGAAACAGATGATTTGGTACCCATTGTACTGCAATCTTATAACTATTGGCTGGTAGATATTGGCAAGCAACTGCAAAAAGCATTGGCTGCCAAACGCCGCATTCATATTTCTGCGGAAATGAGCATGGATGGGTTGCAAAAACAGCTTGCTAAAAATCGCGATCGCCACTTGCGGGTGGTGTTGATTTTCGACCAATTTGAAGAATTTTTTCTAGCTTGCACGCAATCGCAATCTCGCCGGGAATTTTTTACCTTCGTAGCCTCTTGCCTGCAAATGGGAAGTGAGGTAAAAGTGATTTTATCCTTGCGGGAAGATTTTCTGCACCACTTGCTACGCTACGATAATTTACCGGGAATGGAAGCTATTGAAAACGATATTCTTAGTAAAAAAGTTCGCTATCCTATTGGAAATTTTTCTCAATCCGATGCCTATTGGTTCATTCAAAAGCTTACCCAACGAGCCAATTTTTTCCTAGAACCAGCTTTGGTAAAACAATTGGTTGCCGATTTGGCGGATGAGGAAGGGGAAGTGCGACCGATCGAATTGCAAGTGGTAGGAGCACAGTTGCAAACGGAGCAAATTACGACGCTAGAGGCGTATCAAAAAGCAGGAACCAAGGAAGAATTGGTGGAACGTTATTTGCAAGATGTGGTACAGGATTGCGGAGAAGAAAATCAGCGAACGGCGAAATTGCTGCTATACTGGTTAACGGAACCAAGCGAAATTCGACCGCAAAAAACCCGTTTGGAGTTAGAACAGGATTTCCGCAATTTGGGAGAGGAATTTCTTCCTACCCGAGAGCAGTTAAATTTGGTTTTGGAAATTTTGGTAGCGTCGGGTTTGGTATCGTTGATTCCAGAAATTCCCCGCGATCGCTATCAGTTAATTCACGATTATTTGGTAACCTTTATTCGCAATCAACAGGAAGCTCCCGAGTTGGAAAAAGAACGGGAAGAACGGCAACGTCTGCAAAAAACCTTGCAAGAGGTTCGTCAGGATTTGGCAGCAGCCAAGGCAGAACGCGATCGCCTGTATCGGGAAATTGAAATTGCAAAAGAAAGATTGCGCGATCGCTGACAAAATAGCCAACCTATGAAATTTTTATCATTTCAACGTAACTTTTCCACCCTTTCCAAAGATTTGCGATACCATTTTTCACTTCCCAACTTTTGATACAACTGAGCTGCCTGCTCAAAATTTGAACGTGCTGTATTAATATCGCCCATTTTTTCATAAATGACGCCACGATTGAAGTAGGCACGGGGTCGATTTTTATCCAAACGAATTGCAGCACTGAAATCAGCTAAAGCATTTTTGTATTCTCCCAAATTTTTGTAAACCAAACCGCGGTTGAAATAGGCAGAATCAACACTTTGTTTGTTCCAACCTGCATTGACTTCAATGGAACGGGTATAGCTGTCAATTGCCTGGCGATATTCTTGCAGTTCGGCATAGGCAATTCCTTGATTGTAGTAGGGAGAAGAATCCCTAGGATTCAGTGCGATCGCTTTATCGTAATCAGCAATAGCTTTCCGATTTTCTCCTAATAATTGATATAAAAATCCTCGATATCCATAAGATTGGTAGGGATTGGTATTCGACTCAATGGCTTGAGTAAATGCTTCTATTGCCTGCGTATACTTTTCTTGTTCTGCCAAGTCTTTGCCACGTTGGTAACTATCTTTTTCCTCAGCAAAAAGTTGATAGTCATTACTCGTTTCGCTGTTCTGGGAATGCCACCACGCAGCCACATGATTTGCCAACTGATTGCCAAGGGGAATCGATGTCAAAACCAAGAAAATTGTTACTGCTTGGATGGTTTTCGGTTGGTGATGCCGTACAATTTTTGATTTCGTAACGGGTTTGGGCAGATATTTTAAAGCAACTTTTGCCGAAGAAAATCGTTTTTGAACATCGGGTTCCAGCATTTTGTCTAGCCACTTAGCAAATTTTTTAGAAATTGGGGAGATGGCTGCTTTGCGAAAGTCGATTTTTAAATTCTTTTGAGACAATTCATTGGGAGAACGGTGGGTTAGCAAGTATACTAGGGAAGCTCCCAAACTATATAAATCAGAAGCTGGTTGTGCTTTTCCGTACATTTGCTCCACAGGCATGTAGTGAAAAGTTCCCACAAACGTACTATTATTGGCAGCAATGGTTTGGTGGCAAATCGCTTGCACGGCACCAAAATCCACCAAATACATTTTACCGGTTTTGGTACAAATTAAATTTTCGGGTTTGATATCACGATGTAAAATAGGAGGGATGTGCGAGTGCAGGTAATCTAGAATTTCTAGAACTTGTTGGGCAATATCGCAGACAATTTTTTCCGTGGGTTGGAAGCCATTTTGAACCAGCGTAGCCAGGGAGTTGCCTGGTGCTAGTTCTTGAACCAAATAAAAACAATAGTCTTCTGGGGTATCTACGGTAAAATGGTCGATATAGTTGGGGATAGCGGGATGGTTGAGTTCTGCTAACACTTCCGCTTCCCTTTCCAAAAGTTCTAGAGATTTCCAGTTGGGAATTTGTTTGAGAGAAAGGGTTTTGATAGCCACTTTTTCTTCACTGTTACAGTCTACGGCTGCGTAGGTTTTTCCCATACCGCCTTGACCGATGGGTCGAAGAATTTGATATCGTTCTTTAATGAGGTCTCCGGGTTGGTGTAAAACAAACATAAGCAAGTTCTCGATCGCTTGTTTTAGTAAAATTGTGCATGTATACTTTAGAAGTTAGGTGCCATACCTTTCAGCAAATATTGGCAGCAACCGTTTTCCCCAAATCATTTTCCAGAACAGCCAATATCAATTCTGACGAGTCGTTACCACCCAAATGTTACCTGCTGGTTTTCCCTCCATCTATTTGTTCCCCCGAGCCCAGCACCAGGATTGACAAGATACAATCAAAGCATAGGAATGGGAAAAGCTTATGCGTCGTTTGAAATTACTACCCTGGCGATCGCTTTTAACCTTAGCGAGTTTGACCATGCTGGTGGTCTTTCTGGCAGAATTGCTCTTTCTGACAAGTATGGAACTACCCGTCATTCAACGAGCTGCCTCCATGTTACTACGCCCTCCTTTAGGAATCTTGCTGTCGTTGGCAACCCCTGTGGGTGTGGGTGCCTTATCGGTGTATTTGGGGGAACGTTGGTTTCCCCGATTAATTTTCAATAAATCGGTATTGTGGGCTTTGGTTTTGTGTTTGATTGTCACTTCACTGTTAAAAAGCCAAATCTTTGCCACCATGCTAACGCAATTTTCCCAAATCAGCCTGATTGGGATGGTTTTAGGCGTTTTTTGGAAAGGCAGACCCTACTGGCGGTATTAACAACCAACAAATCTGGCAAACTCAGAATCAAAAAACCTATGAGACATTCGAGCGACATCTTAAACGATCGCAAAATTATCACCCTGCTGCTGTTGTTCCTGGCTGGCTGTTTGGGAGTTTTGCTCTACGGTAGCTTTCAATCTGCACCAGCCACCGAACCCACCACCCTATCTTTAGAACGCACCCAACCCCCCAACCTTGCCAAAAAACAGCAAACCCTGCGTTCTGCTGCCGAACAGCAGAATTTTCACGTTGGTGCCGCCGTATCCAGCAAAGCCTTCCGCCAAGATAGCAAATATCGAGAAGTCCTGGCGCGGGAATTCAATATGATGACCCCGGAAAATGCTATGAAATGGCGATCTTTGCGCCCCAGCCAAAACGAATTTAACTTCGATTTGTCCGATAGCATGGTTTCCTTTGCCGAAAAACATAACATGAAAGTTCGCGGTCACACCCTAGTTTGGCATCGTTCCGTTCCTCAGTGGTTGCAAGAAGGGGATTTCGACCGTTCCGATATGATTTCCCTGCTGCGGGAACACATTCAAACCGTGGTCAACCGCTACCAAGGAAAAATTTATGCCTGGGATGTGGTTAACGAAGCTATTACCCGTCGCGGCGAGTTGCGGGATACCATTTGGCTGCGTACCATTGGACCCGAATACATCGAAATGGCATTTCGTTGGGCACACGCAGCCGATCCCGACGCGTTGCTATTTTACAATGACTACGGCGGCGAAGAAACCGGCGTGAAAGCCGATGGCATTTACCAACTGGTGAAAGAGTTAAAAGCAAAAGGCGTTCCCATCGATGGGGTAGGCATGCAAATGCATAAAGGATTGCGCAATCCCCCCGATCCAGACGAAGTTCGTGATAATATGGAGCGATTGGCAGATTTGGGCATGCAGGTACATATCACCGAAATGGATGTCAGAATCCAAAACGGTCGCGGTTCGCCTGCGGAAAGATTTCGCGCGCAAGGCTATATTTACCAAGATATGTTGGAAACCTGCATGGATGCGAGCAATTGCGATTCGTTTGTCATGTGGGGATTTACGGATGCTTATTCCTGGATTCCCCAATTTACCGGCAATCCCGATGCTCCTTTAATCTTTGATGAAGAGTACGAACCCAAACCTGCCTATCGCCGTTTGATGGAAACTTTGCGATCGGGCGTTTGATTTGCCGATAATTCTTTTATGACCGTTTTACTCCCTGCGATCGCACCTGTTGCTTTGATTATTGGCATCGGATTCATTGCTGGCAAAACCATGTCTTTGCATCGCCAGACCCTTTCCCAGCTGGCGATTTATATTCTTACTCCAGCTTTAATTGGTAGCAAGTTATATCGCACAACGCTATCGCCAGACAGTGCCATGGGGTTGGCGGCAGGTATGCTGGTTTCCTCTGTTTTGCTATACTTGCTGGTCTTTTTTTTGTCGCTTTTTTTAGATTTTCCCGTTACCATCCGCAAAAGTTTGATTGCCTGTACCTTATTTGCCAATACGGGAAATTTGGGGTTGCCTTTGCTGGCTTTTGCTTTTGGCGATGCTGGCTTGGAACGAGCAGTGGTTTATTTGGTGGTGGCGGCGGTGTTTATGGTAGTGGTAGGACCAGCTTTGCTAAAAGGGCATGGTTGGCACTCAGGGGTACAATTGGTGCTGAAATTGCCTTTATTGTGGGCTGCGATCGCGGGGTTGGTGGCTCGCTTGCTGCAGCTATCTTTTCCCCTACAGATAGATGAAGGTATCCGGATGCTGGGAAATGCGGCAATTCCGGTGGCGTTGCTGATTTTGGGAATGCAGCTGTCGGATACCCGCTTGCGTCTGGGAAAATACGAACTGCTGGCTTGCGGTTTGCGGCTGTTGGTGGCACCAGCGATCGCGTTTTTGGTGGGGTTGGCTTTGCAATTGCAGGGGTTGGATTTGCAAGTGTTGGTCATGCAAGGTGCCATGCCGACAGCGGTGAATACGTTGGTTTTGGTGACTGAATTTGGCGGGGATGCGGATTTGGTGGCACGTACCATTGTTGCTTCCACGCTGTTTGCCTTTGCAACTCTGCCGGTAGTGCTGTGGCTTTGCAGCTAGCAAGACCTGGAAGATGATATAAAGAACATGAACGAATGCTACTGGTAGGTTGGTACGATCATGAGGACAACAACTTGGCTGGAATTTTTGGAATATGTAGGGCTGTTTCTGTTGGTTGCCGGTGCGATTTTGGCAGCATCCAACAATAGTGTGGTGTGGATTGCTGTTCCTCTGGCTTTTTCGGTGGCGGTGACCCTAATCAATCGTCGCGATCGCGAAGAACGCATGCACCAGGAAACCATTCAAATGCGCGATCGCTTTTCTTTAGAAGTGAATGCTTTGCGGGGGCAGTTGGAATCCCTGCCACCTGCCAATACCTTTAACCCCGCTCCCTTGCAGCAAGAGGTAAAGCAGCTCAAACAGCAAGTCGAAGAACTGTCAGCAACCACCAGTCAAACCCAACAGGAAATGGAAACCCTGAAACAGCAGGTACAAACGGAAAACAGCGATCGCTCCCATGCTTCCCCAGCCGCCAGCCACACGGAAACCAGCGAACACCCATCCGCCAGTTACGACCGCCAAAGCTATCCTTTACCCAACCCCCCCGCAACTGCAGCTATTAAAGGGGTTGCCATTGATGAGAAAACTTTGCAAAAACGCTACGGTGAGGGCATTCGCGATTTTTCCCGAGCCGACCTGTCGGGTGCCAATCTGGTCAGGTTTTCTTTGGAAAATGTGAATTTAAAAACAGCCATTTTAGAAAATGCCAACCTACTCGCCAGCAATTTAGGAGCGGCTAACCTAACGGGTACCAACTTAAACAATGCCAACCTCAATAATGTTAACCTCGCCCGAGCCATCATCATGGCAGCCAGCCTGCAAGGTGCTTCCTTAAAAGGAGCCGATTTACACGGTGCCGACCTCAGCGAAGCCGATTTGCGCGATGCCGACCTTTCTTACGCTGACCTCACCGATGCTATTCTCCACAAGGCCAATTTAGAAAATGCCAAGCTACATCGCACGCGCATGCCCGCAACCGAAAATCAAGGTGAATATATTGGCGCGCCTGCCACCAATTCCCAAAAGAGTGAGTTCCCGTTCTAAACCACAATGATTCTCCTGGAATCAGTAGAGGTGCTCACGCGTTGCCCCCCTACAAAAACGCTCCAATTATTGGTTGCCAATTTTTAAGACCATACTATATGCCCTGTTTCCCTAGAATTCTATCTTTCCAATCTGTGAGGTGGGCATCGCTCACTCTATTGGTTGAGAAAATATGAAAAAATGGCCGATCGAGAAAGTAACTAAAAATCTCGAACATCCAGAATTGCTAACACCAGTTATTTTAGGTGTCGGTACTACCTTGAGTTTGCAAGTTTCTGGCGTTGCGATCGCCTACGGCGTGCAGGTATTGCTGGCACGGTGGATGGGAGCGTCAGAATATGGCATTTACGAGTTTGTTATTGCTATGGGAACGTTTTTATCCTCCCTCGCTTCCCTGGGATTGCCCAACGCTGCCTTGCGTTTTATTCCCGAATATCGCGTGAAAGAAGATTGGGGGCGTTTGCAGGGAATTATTTGGGGCAGCTGGCGGTATGTGATTGTATCGAGTTTGCTGGTTGCCACGATCGGTTCGGTGGTGGTGTGGCTGTGGCGGTGGCGTTGGGAATTGCCTTGGATTTCTCTACTGCTGGGGGTTTGGATGGTCCCCCTGTTTGCCCTCGTGCGGCATCAGTTGGAAATGGCGCGGGGAATTCGACGGTTGGTGCTGGCGTATTTTCCTTCTCTGGTGGCATTTCCCGTATTGGTGGCGGCGGGAACGTTGGTTTGGCAACAATTTCATTCTCTCTCCTTGACAAATGTTCCCGCTCTTGGTATTACTGCAGGTAGTTTGCTGGCGATCGCAGTGGCCCAGT
Source organism: Geitlerinema sp. PCC 9228 (assembly GCF_001870905.1). NCBI lineage: Bacteria > Bacillati > Cyanobacteriota > Cyanophyceae > Geitlerinematales > Geitlerinemataceae > Geitlerinema > Geitlerinema sp. PCC 9228. Next base: position 58,694 of record NZ_LNDC01000103.1, on the reverse strand, counting down.
TGTGGTGGTTTCGCCGCCAAATTCCCCTCCCCCCGACATGGAATGCCCCGATCTACGAACGGCGTACTTGGTTTTCCGTGTCGTTTCCCATCTTGCTAGCAGAAGGGGCGATGCTGATACTCAACCAAACCGATATTCTCATGCTAGGCGCGATCGCAGGTTCTTTTTCTGTGGGCATTTACGGTGCTGCTGTGAAAACTTCTGGTTGGGTGACTTTTGTACTGATGTCGGTGAATGCCATATCAGCTCCCACGTTTGCAGCTTTGTATGCCGAAGACAACCACCGCGACCTGCAAATTTTAGTTTCCACGGCGGCGCGTTGGATGTTTTTCCCTTCTTTGGCGATTGCTGTAGGGTTGGTTGTCTTTTCTCACCAAGTTTTGGGCTTGTTTGGGGAAGAATTTTTGGCGGCGAAAGGGGCAATGTTGGTTTTGATTTTAGGACAATTGGTGAATGTGGGTGCCGGTTCGGTGGGATATCTCATGCAAATGACAGGGCATCAAAACCAATGTGCCATGGTGTTTGGTTCTTGTGCGGGCATCAATGTGGTTTTAAATATTATGTTCATTCCTACCATGGGGGTATTGGGTGCCGCGATCGCTACCGCATTTACCAGGTCGCTGTGGAACATTTGGCTGCATCAGTTGGTGGTCAAACACATTGGCGTGCAGCCTTCCATTGTTTCGGCGTTGTTGAGATAGTTGGCTATGTTTTCTTTTGCTGTCATTAGGTTTAGCGGTTAACGTGCATTTTTTCGTAGTGGCGAATCGCATCGTCTTTGCTTCCCTTACGCAAACGTACTTCAATATCCTTTTCACCAATTTCCTTAGCCGCAAAAAACCGATGGAAACCATCTGCCAACCAATAATGGGAACCGTCGTCAAATACCGTCACGGGAGGAAACCGATCCCCTTCCTGCATTTGTTGGGCATAAAATTCTGCTTTTTGGTGATTGAATTTAATGCGATCGCCAATAGCATCGGTGTTAATGCGATCGATTTCCAACGCTACGTGAAAATAGGTAGACAAGTGGCTCCTCCTGCTATGACAGTTCTGCACATTTCGCTTCACGGGATATTATAGTTTTAATTAGCAGAATGGGGGAGGAAAATAGGGAAATGGAATAGATTTTGCTACAATAAGCGATCGCTGCATCGCTATCCTTTCCCTCCTATGGAACCACCCGTAGAACGCATACGTTTGTCACAAATGGCAAAAGACCAATTGGTGAAGTTAAAGCGATACACCAAAATCGACCAGTGGAATATTTTATGTCGCTGGGCATTTTGCTATTCCCTAGCAGAAACTTCCCCACCTTCTCCCATTCCCCTCAAACTTGACAGCAATTTAGAAATGAGCTGGCCGGTTTTCAGCGGCAACATGGGGGATATCTTGATTGTGGCGTTAAAACAACGCTGCCGCAACGACGGCTTGGATATCACCAATCCTGAAATCCTGTCTCGTCAGTTTCTACTACACCTACATCGCGGCATTGGCTACCTCGCCGGCAATCCTCGGTTGAAGCGGATTGATGATTTGGTGAAGTTGGCGGAGAAATCAAGCATGGGGGGATGAAAGACAAAAGGAAATCGTATTTCCTAATTTCCCAATCTCCCCATCTGTCACATTCAAGAAGCCGGCGCTCGCACCTGCCGTTGTTCCAAGACTTCTTGGTACAATGTTTCCAATTGGGTAATATTTTTACTTAACGTATAGCGGTCTAGAACCCGCTGCCGGGCTTTGTAACCCAGCAAATTGGTAAGTTCTGGGTGATCGCGGAATAAGGGGAGTAGCGTGCGTAACTGGGTGGTCACCTGTTGGGTATCTAGAACCACGCCAGCACCATCTTGCAAAACCTCGCCATCAGCTCCCGTGTCGGTTGCCATACAGGCAACGCTGCAAGACATGGCTTCCAGTAGCGATAGAGATAACCCTTCTACCAGCGACGGTAGAATAAAAACATCGGCACCTCGTAAAATGCGAATGCGTTCTTGTTCGTCGGAAATATAGCCCAACCACACAACTCCCTGTTCTTTACCGTAGGTCGCCATGAGGGAATCTTTTAAAGGACCATTTCCCACCAGCAGCAGTTTGCTGTTTTCTCCCATTTCGCTTTGTTTCCAGGCTTTGAGCAGGGCTTCTACGTTTTTCTCGACGGCAATCCGCCCTTGATAAACAAAAATACGTTCTGCCTGGAATTCTTCCTTGAGATTGCTTGGTCCTGGGGAATATTTTAACGGATCGACGCCATTGGGCACGATCGCCACCCGTTCTTGGGGCACGCCCAACCGCACCAAAACATCTCGCTGCACGGCAGAAAAGACAATGGCGCGGTCATAGCGAGCCAGCCACGGGGCATACAGTTGGTACATTAAATGCTGGGTGCCCGAGGTGAGATTGCGACGCTTGCTGTCAAAGGGGGGATGAAAAGTGGCTACCAGAGGTAGGTTGAGTTCTTCACAAATTTCCGGTAAAACAAAGTCCAACGGTGACAAGGTCAGCGAAGCATGAACCAAGTCTGGTTGCAACTGTTGCAGGAGCTTAGTTAAGACTTTACTAGACCGTAGGGTGGGGATGGTATAAATGGTGGATTTGTAAAGACAGGGCAGCGTAAACTCCGGGCAATCCGGCCATTTGGAGTCTTGAGCCTTGCTCTGGGGGGCTGCGTCTCGCTCCCCGAAATTTTTGGCACCTACTTCCGATGCCAGGGGTTCAAGATCGGGCGGATCTTGAGCAAAATGTAAGAAACTCACCTCGTAGCCCCGGTCTAATAGGGCATTGGTGATTTCGCGGCTATAGGTAACATTGCCACAAAAGGGAGATTTTTTTCCAAGCCAGGCGACGTGCATGCCAGTACGCAGTTCGGATGCAAATTTCAGCAAGTAGGAACAAAAAGCAGGAAAAGAGCCTGCAGAATTATTATCCCGCTTTTTCCCGCGTATTTGTTCTGGTATCGGAAATATACCAACTCAACATCCCACCTGCTATTACAATAGCAGCCAAACCTAAGAAAACTGCATCCAATCCAAAAATTGTTTCGGCAACGCCTGCCAAGGCAAGGGGCAAACTGAGGGCAATGTTTACGGCATTGTTTTGCAAGCCGAAGACTTTCCCGCGCATTTCTTCGGGGGTTTCCGACTGAATGGTGGTTTGCATGGGAATGCCCACCACAGAAGCACCAATGCCCAACAAGACGATAATGCCCACCACGGCAAAAAGTTGGTCGGTAAACAGGGGAATCATCGCCAGCGAGACTGCCATACCGATGGAACCATACAAGCTGAGGGCACGGTGGGAAAGTCGCTGCCCGAAGTTGCCCAAAAAGCCGGCACCAACTGCCATGCCTACACCACCGGCGGCGAGGAGGAATCCAAATTGCGAGGAAGTAATGTTGGGAATGATTTCTGCCAACCGCACGGCCAAAACGGCGAGGGCGGCGAAAATGGAAAAGAGGATAATCAGCTGGATGAGGGCGCTGCGAACCCGACGGTTTTTACCGAGATAGGCGACGCCTTCTTTAATGTCTTGCCAGACATGGGAGGATTCGCTGGATTTGGCATCGGGGTTTTCTTGGGTTTTGACGGCAATGAGAATCATCCCCGCGATCGCGTAACCGCCACCAACCAGCATTTCTTTGCCGAGTTCGCCACCTCCGAGTAAGGAACCAGCGGCAGCCAGGGCGGGTTCGCCGATGGCAAAACCGATAATCACCGAAGCCATCATGGTGGTGGTATACAGGGAATTGGCAGCTAGCAAGCGTTCCCGTTTCACCAACAGGGGAATGGCGGCTTGTTCGGCGGGGGCGAAAAATTGGGTAAAGGCGGAAACCAGTAGGGTAATGCCCAGGAGAAATTCAAATCCCACGGGCAATCCACCCCACGTTGCTTGACCGGCAATCCAAAGCAAGGCGGGAATTACCAACACCAATCCACCGCGCAGCAGGTTGGTGACCACTAAAACGCCTTTTTTCGACCATCGATCGACGTAAACGCCGGCAATGGAACCCAGCAAAACAGCGGGAATGGTAAAGGCAACCATAATGGCAGAGACCCAACCGCTGATGGTTTGGTCGGGAGCTTGGAAATGGCTGGCAATTAACGCGATCGCCAGAACCAAGTACACTTTATCTGCCAATTGGGAAAACACTTGACCGATCCACAATAAAAGGAAGTTGCGATTTTTCAAAACCGGCGCAAATCCTTGTTCGCTTTCTACCTCGCTACTGCCAGCAGAGGTTTTTGCTGTTTCCGTTGTTTCCGAGGCGCGATCGCCTGTTGGAGATTGGGAATACTGGCGACTGGATAGGGTGGTAGAAGCAGATCCTTGACGATTGTGGGAAGGGTGGTCGGACTCTAGGGTTTCGCGATCGAATGGAGAACGTGGCATGCTTGGGAAAAAAGATAGAAAATGTTTACAACAGACAAAAAGGAATCTAAATGTAAAGTATAAGAACGAAAAAAAGGGTTCGTCACGAGCCTCGGGCCGCGTCTAGCGTTTCTAAACTTTTGCCCGATGGTGTTTGATTAAAACATTGTAATACAAGCGTTGAGTAAGGTGGCTGAGCGGATGGACGTTCCCAAATGATATTGGGCATACTGACGCAACAGGTGTTCTATGGTTTGCCAAGAATCGGAAAGCCCTTGGCAGTGGGAAGGGGAAGTTGCTGCGGGAGGCACGAGCCATTCTGCAGGCAGTTGCGGTGAGGGCAGTTGCTGCAACATGGCTAGTTCTCCTGCATTCAGCTTACCAGTTAGCGGTGGCCATCCCGTACGGTTATCTGGGATGCGATCGGTGCGGTAGGAAGAAGGTGCTTCGCGGCAAGTACCACTGGTTGCGGAACTGGTCTTTTGCTGGCGATTTCGGGTTTTCTCGAACGCTGCCAAGCTGACGATACCACCACTGGCAGCGCTAAATCCCACTTGCCAAGTTTCCTCCGTGGTTTCTGGGGGCGCGATCGCTTGTTGCGAGAAAGTACAGCGAAAACACTGGGGGGCAATCCCACCCACCGCCAGCAAGTGATAGATGCCGTGGCACAAACGAGCTAGCAACGCCTGCACTTCTGTCTGAGCAGAGGGGGCACTCATTTGGTGCAAGCGGCGCAGGTGTTCGGTGAGAATTTCGTACAATTCGGTTTGGGGTTGTTCGCTCACTGCCTGTGCCAACACCAACTCTGCCCAATACTGGGCTACAGTTAGTTTCCCCAAATTTTGGCTCAAACTAGGGTAGGAAGCCAGGGTTTGCGCCTGTTGGATGCGATGGAGCGATCGCCCGCGGTAGAGCAACAGTTCGTTTTCCACAAACACCTCGCTGCGACCGCGCAGGGTAGATTTATGTTTGCGTGCCCCCGGCGCGATCGCACGCACAATCCCGTATTCTGCCGTTAAAATTGTCAGCAGTCGGTCTGACTCTCCCAGCGGGGAGGATTTTAAATTAATCCCCACTGCCTTGTAACTTTTGTTCATGACTGGGCATGGGAAGATGCTTCTTCCTCGCTGATTTCGTTAGCGCGATCGCGCTGGCGCAACAATTCCACACCGCGAGAGGTTCCCAAACGGGTTGCCCCCGCCATCACCAACCGCACTGCCTGTTCGTAAGTACGAATTCCCCCGGAAGCTTTAACCCCAATATTCCCGCGAGCAATATCGTGCAGCAGCTTCACATCCTCCACGGTAGCGCCACCGTTCCAACCGGTACAAGTTTTCAGAAACTGCACGCCAGCATCCAAACACACCTCTGCTGCCAGGCGTTTTTCATCGTTGGTCAGCAAATTGGTTTCCAAAATTGCTTTCACAGTTTGCCCGGTTTCCTCACAAATTTGGGCAATTTCGCGATACAGGGATTTGCTATCGCCGGTTTTAATCCATCCCAAATTTAACACCACATCCAACTCGCTAGCGCCGCGTTCTACCGCTTCCTGCGCCTCGTAAAGTTTGGTTGCCGATGTGGTTGCCCCGGTAGGAAAGCCAATGACCGTACACACTTGGGGTTTCTTCCCATGGAGCCATTCTACCGCTTGACTCACATGGGTGGGGCAAACGCAGACGCTGGCAAATTGATATTGTTCTGCTTGTTGGCAATATTGCTTCACCTGCTCCGGCGTAGCGATGGGAATCAGGATGGAATGGTCGATAAGGGGAGCCAGATCGATATCGGGTTGCGCGATCGCCATAGGAGTTTGTCTTGATTAAAAACATGCTACCCCAATATCATGCCACGAAGGCGACCGGTTGGGTGCGCTAGATCGACCAACGCACCAAAACCGGAAAGTTCCTCCACAGCTACTGGCGATTGGCAATGGAAGGTTGCCCCTTTTGCAGCAGCGAAACGGCGCGCTGGTAGTAGGGATCTTCGCTGGTGGCTAGGGAACTGGGATTGTCATCTAACTGGCGTTTTTCCGCGGCGGAAATATCTACAGCAATATCGGGTACGATGCCTTTTTTGCTTATATCCGTACCGTCGGGGGTGTAGTAATGGGCAATGGTAACCGCAATCCCCGAACCGTCGGAAAGGGAATGCACTGACTGCACGAAGGCTTTGCCAAAGGTTTCCTCCCCAACCACAACACCACGTTCGTTGTCTTGGATGGCACCGGCTAAAATTTCGCTGGCGCTGGCGGAGTTGTTATCTACCAAAACGACTAATGGCAATTTGGTAATAGCTTGTTGGTTGGCGTTGCTGATTTTGCTTTCGCCGCTGCGATCGACTGTGCGGACGATGGTGCCCGATTGCAGCCACATGCGAGCAATTTCAATGCTAGCATTCAACAAACCGCCGGGGTTGCCGCGCAAATCCAATACAAACGCTTGGGCACCCTCTTGTTCCAGTTTTTGAATGGCTTGGCGGGTTTCCTCGGGAGCGTGGGCGCTAAATTCTTTAATGCGAATGTAGCCGATGCGGTTGTCGTCTTCTCGCTTGAGACGGGTAGCTACAGAAGGAATGGTAATGCGTTCCCGGCGTAAGGTGAGCTCTTGGGTTTGGTCGCTCAAACGCTGGATTTTGACTTTGACGTAGCTACCAACTTCGCCACGCAGGAGTCTGGCTGCGTCTTCGGGGCTCATGCCTTTGGTGGAACGACCGTTAATTTGTAAAATGCGATCGCCGGTTTGCAATCCCGCTTCTAAGGCAGGCGATTCTTTTAACACTTCCGCCACGCGCACGCGATCGCCGGTTTCATCGCTTTCCAAACGTACACCTACGCCGGAAAGTTCGCCAGAAGTTTGGCTGGCTAGCCGTTGAAACTGTCGGGGATCGAGAAAACGAGTGTAGGGATCGTTCAGCTGGGAAAGAGCATCCCGCAGGGCTTCGTAGGCTTGCTCGCGCGAGCTATAATCTTGCTCTAGCAGGTCTTGGCGTACTTGCTGCCAGTTGACTTGGTTGAAGTCGCCATCAACAAATTCGCGATAAACGATTTGCCACGCTTCGTCAATGACTACTTTGGGGCTATCTTCTAAGCTATCTGCCGCTACTGGGGCTGCATAGGGAACCAGCAAGGAGAGGGTGGTGGCTGCCAAGGTGCTGTTAAACAGCCAGGAAGAACGGTATGGGGTGTTACCAGAAGATCGGTTCATACGTAGGTCAGGAAAAATACAACAGTCTCAGCCCAGTTGGAATTGCTGGGCATCGGTACAAGAGCGGAAACAAGTGCCGTAGCCTCGACTAATGGCTGTTTCCCCATATATCTGGGTACATCTGCAATACTGGCGTACCAGCATGGTTGAATGCCATTTTGGTTCGACGGGCGGTGGTACCCATTACCATCGGTATTGAGTTGTTTTGGTGGTGTGGAAGTGGCTGCGATCGCTATGGCGATGCCTAGATTGGTAGGAGTTTGGGAAGCGAGCCGCCACGAGCGGTTTCCATATCGCTGATGCCCCTATGATAGCTATGTTGCTGTCCATTGTGCCATTCTATAGGCCGAACAAATCGGCAAATTGCCAGTAAAATAAGAGCAGCATGATTTGAGCGCTGGTTTTTGCTGCAATTTTTTCTTGGGATTTCCTCGGGAAATGGAAGGTGTGTAGGGTAGAACCTCATATGGAATTTATAGGCAACAAACAAGATTCGAGGTTGCGTTGGCTGTCGCGATTGGGTGGTTGGATAGCACCCGCGATCGCTGCGATCGCAGCTGGTACGATTGTGGCTATGCAATCAGAAAAAATGTCGCAAGACAACTTATCTGCCTCCCAAATTACACCCACCCAACAAGAAAGACAAATCCAACTGCAATTGCAAGTTATGAAAAGAATGCCTACCTTTGGGTTTGATAACTTGCTTGCCGATTGGGTCTTTTTGCGATATTTACAATACTTCGGCAACAAGGAAGCTCGCCGCGCAACCGGATATCAACTCAACGACAACCATTTCGATTTAATCACCCAACTCGACCCTCGCTTTGTAGAAATTTATCCTTTTCTTTCCAACGGCATTTCCATCTATCAAGCCCAACCAGAAACTTCCGTTCGCTATATCAATCGCGGCATCGAAAAACTAACCCCCACCATGCACCCACGTGCCTTTTTGCTTTGGGTGTACAAAGCCATGGACCAATTATTATTACTAGGAGATATTGAAGGTGCCATTCACTCCTACCAAAAAGCCGCTGACTGGGTCGAACAAAGTCCCAACCAAAAAGAATATCCCGGATATGCCCAAAGCTACCGCCAACGAGCCCAATTTTTACAGAAAAATCCCAAAAGCAAACAAATTCGGTTGATGGGATGGGCAGATGTTTATTCGAGAGCCGTTCGTACAAAAGATAAATATACCCAGCAACGCGCTTTGCAAGAAATTCGCGATTTAGGAGCGAAAATTAGAACAGATAATGGAGCCTTAGAGTTTTATTTCCCCGAGAAACAAAACTCGCAAACAATTCCAGAAAGCAATTCCTCGCCAAATCCCTAATACCAAATCCGACATGGAAAAACCACAATTATCCTGTAGGGGCAACCCCGGTTTGGTTGCCCCTTTCGTGAGAGGGCACTTCTTCCCCTTCCTTCCCCTCTTTAGTCTCTATATAAAATGGAACTTGTACGCATAGAATTTGGTATAAAATCTAGGAGCAACGAAAATGCAAATTGGTATCATTGGTTTGGGAAACTTTGGCACCGCCATGGGCAACTTAATTGCCAACAACGGCTATCCAGTTCTCGGCTGGGAATACAACAGCGACGTTGTAGCCGAAATCAACCAAAAGCAAACCAACAGCAAATTTCTTCCCGACGTTTCTCTCTCAAAAAACCTATCCGCCACCACAGAAGTCAAAACCGTTTTTGACAGCAGCCAAATGGTATTTATTGCCATCCCCTCCATATTTATTCAACCTACCCTAGAACCCCTCCGCGAACAAATCAGCCACGAAACCATTTTGGTAAACCTCGCCAAAGGCATCGACCGCCAAACCGGATTAACCGCCTTTCAAATTTTATCAAAACTCTTTCCCCACTGTTCCCGCATCATGCTTTCCGGTCCTTCCGTCGCCAACGAATTTTCCCAAGGGATGCCCACATTGGTTACGATTGCCGGACAAAATTCCAGCCATCTTTTAATGGTATCCCAAGTCCTAGATAACGACCATTTCCGTACCCGTTTTTCCGACGATGAAATCGGTGTAGAAATGGGAGGGGTGTTGAAAAATATCTACGCTATCGGTTTGGGATTGTTCGATGGCAAATCCATCCACAGTATTAATTTTCGTGCCTCTTATATTACCTTAGCCCTCGAAGAAATGGCGCGCATTGGAGTAGGATTGGGTGCCAAACTAGAAACCTTTTTGTATATTTCTGGTATGGGTGACTTGCTGGCTACGTCTTTAAGCCAACACAGTCACAACCGCCGTATGGGAGAACTGCTGGCTAGCGATTTTTCTCTGCCGGAAATTCAAGAAAAAATGGGTGTTTTGCCAGAAGGATACAATACCCTGAAAACCACTCTCTACATTGCAGAGAAACTGCATATTTCCCTTCCCCTAGCGCGCGGTTTGTGGGAAGTAATTAATGGCAAATGCCAGGTGAATACGTTTATTAATTCGTTTATTAAAGATTTTATCGATTAGCAGTAAAGTAGTTAAACCCTTTACTATAGCACAAAAACATGTAATCGTCAAATTAGAGCTACCAAAACGCCCCAAATTTCCTGCAACATCCATCGATGCCAAGCCAGGTTTCTACCAGTAGTGCCCATGAAATTCTGGGGGGTGGCGCCGTTTTTTGAGGCGATTTTTTAAAAATTTGACATACAAAGCCTCGATTGTGAAATTTTTAAAATCCTACCAAATTAGCTGGAAAAGCGCAAGTTCGTTTTTTAATTACGAAAATTCTCAAGTAGGGGATTGACAAAAAATTGCCAAAATTGCCTTTTGACGAAAGTCATAGCTTGAGGGAGCTGGCATATCAATGGATTTTGAATACATCGTTTCGTCCTTACTATTATACATGTATACGTCCTAATCCGCTAATGTAATGTTATAAATCACATCGTGGCGGCGAAACCACACTTGCAATCGCTGCCAGCCATCCACCGCTGCCTCTTTTGCATAAGAATCCCGATAGTCGGCGTGGAACCCGTGGGAAGCGTCGGGATAAACCACAATTTCGGAGGGGCTGTTGCTTTGAACCAGGCGTTGGCGCATGGTTTGGATGCTTTCTACGGAAATCAAGCGATCGCTACCACCGTACAATCCCAAAACCGGGGCTTGCAACTTGCCGGCAATATCGATGGGATGTTGCGGGGTTAGCGGCGTGGTTTCTCCCTGCAAACGACCATACCAAGCCACTCCAGCTTTGACGCGGGGGTTGTGGGCGGCATACAGCCACACAATGCGACCGCCCCAGCAAAACCCAGTAATCCCCAATTTGTCGATGTTGCCTTTGCCCGTGCCGGCAACCCAGGTAACGGTAGCATTCAAGTCATCCATAACTTGTTTGTCGGGGACTTGAGACACCACTTCCGAGATGATGGTTTGGGGATCGCTCATTTGGGAGACATCGCTTTGGCGGGCAAACAAGGCTGGCGCGATCGCAAAATATCCTTCTTTCGCCAAACGGCGGCAAACGTCTTGGATGTATTCGTGAACGCCAAAAATTTCGTGTACGACCAAAACCACGGGAAACATATTTCCCGATGCGGGCATGGCGGTATAAGCGGGAATGGAGACGCCGCCAATGGGGATTTGCACTTGTTCGGTGGTAATGCCTTCGGTGTCTGTGGTGATGGTACTGGCGGCGATGGGATGGGTACAAAGGGCATAGCCAGTGGCGAGGCTGGAGAGGATAATAAATTGACGGCGGTTGATGTTGGGCATGGGGCGTGGATGCGTGGGAGATGAGATTGGCTTTTAGTTTAATGTGAAGGGGAAGGGGGCGTCAAGGGCGGGTGGTGATGGTATTGAGAGAAAAGCGATTGCTCTAATTGTTAGTCTGAAAGAAATAGCCATTATTTTACCCAACATTTTGGACTAAATGAAATACCACAAAAACTGATGGAAAGGTAGGAAGGATATCGATCAAATATAAATTTTTTCTTAAAATATTGAAGGCTTCTGAGGGTACAGAACATTCCTTTTCATCCCTACAGGGGAGCTGCCTTCTTCACTATTGCCCCTTATCAAGTAAATGTTCCTAAGCTTTACAATAGAATTATTAATGTTCGGGAACATCTAGAGAGGTGCAGGAGGTTAAGTGTTAATGGAAACTTTCGAGCCAGGTCAAAAATGCTGTTGGACATTACATAAATTTAAGGAAAACGAACGAGGTAAGAAATGCCTTGATTGTGGAAGATTTATGGTGAATGATGCTTTCTCCTATGAAGGAAAATGTTTTTGTGGAAGTACAAACGTGGTTCCGGCTATAGCGATCCATAGCAATCATAAACCAACGCCGCCAACAGCACCAATTCATCAAAGAGAAGCAATCGAACTACACAAACTTATAACTAAAACTTTCGGCCTGCTAGCCATAATTTGTATTGCCGGTGGTATATATGCAATTGCAATAAACTCCAACTCCAATACGGAAATTCAAATCTTTGGAGCGCAAATAAGTACAGAACATGTAGGCGTAGCATTTGTTGGAATTGGTGTCTTGCTTACATTTTTTACAATTCGTTCAGTATTAAATAACCAACGCGATTTAGCAGCATTACCCCTAAATTCTCAAAGAGAAATATCACGAAAAGAGAATAGGAAAAGGTCACGTAGTAAAAAAAGACGATCGCGTAGAAAACTATAAATTCTCTATAAGGCGGTGCACTCCAAATACTAGAATAGCATGGATATAATTGCAATTGCTGGTGGCAGAGTTGCTAACTGCGATTCACGTAATCTTCTAAATGTTTCCATGAATTTGATTTCTGAAGTAGTATAAAAGTTTTGGATACCGATACCGTTCGATTCAAAGGTTAGACAGCTCTAGTTGCTACTTCCAAACCATTCAAACCGCGATCGCTCATTTTAAAATGTCAAAAAAAACAGGAAAAATCTTTAGAAACCTCATTCCTCCTCGCCAGTCACCTCCCGAAAACGTTCCAATAGATAAGCCATGCTTTCCCGCGCCGTATTGCTGCCCACACCGTAACAGGAACGCCGACGCCATCCCAAAACCGGCAAGTGACCGGTAGCCGCGCTGAGGCTAAACGTGAGGTCTTCGTAGTACAACCACTGACTCGCAGAACGCCAGCCCACGCGATCGCAAAAAGCCCCGTAATCGCCGCCCACCATTTCCCAAACTTCCTGTTGTACGCGCAAGCCAAAACGACCCTCGCTATAAGCCTCCCACAACCAATTTATTGTTTGCAAATCCGTACTGGGGAAATTCGCTATATCTTCAGGCGTCAAAACCTGGGAATCCTCCTTATCAAACGCTTGCAGCAATAACATCCAAGTTTGTTCGTCCGCTTGCTGCCAATCCTGGTGGGCAAGCATTTCCTGCAAGGGTTGGTAGTCAATTCCCACTTCCGAAGGTAAGGGATTGGCTGCCCCCATTCCTTGCGAGATATTCTCCAAAGTCTGATACAATGTCGGTGGGTCCAAACGTTCTAGGTAATACAAAACCCACGCTAGTTGGTTCTGCAAATATTCCCGTTCCGCACGCGCTTGTTCCAATTCTCCTTGAATTTGTTCGAGTTTTTCTTGCAAGCGTTTGGAAGACGTTCGGCGATCGCGTTTGGGAAGACGCTTTTTAGATTTCTTAGAAAATTGCTTGCGAGATTTGCGTCGTTTGCCCATCAGCCAATTTGAGCGGCTTCGCTGCGATCGCACTGGGATTGTACCCGCTGTACCGTCCATTCAATGGTACGATGGGCGGGGTCGCTATTTTCCAGTCGTTGAATTTCCCGCAATCCCGTGGGACTGGTCACGTTCACTTCCGTGAGACAACCGCCAATAATATCAATCCCCACAAAATACAAACCATCCTGACGCAACGTAGGGGTCATTTTTTGGCACATCTCCCGTTCTGCCGGAGTAATTTCTGTCTTGACAACACTGCCCCCCACCGCCATATTGCCGCGATAGTCGTTGGCAGCGGGAACGCGGTTGATGGCACCAAGGGGTTCGCCGTCAAGCAGCATGATGCGTTTGTCACCTTCGGAAGCGGCGGGTAAGAATTCCTGAACCATCACCGGTAAGGGCGATTCGCGAATCTCCCCTACTTGGTGGGTACTCAATTCTACCAAAGAGTTAAAATTGCGATCGCCCTCTACCAAAACCAAAATCCCCTCTCCGCCTTTGCCAGCTAGGGGTTTGAGCACAACTTTCCCTTTTTCCGCCAAAAATGCCTGAATTTCTTCCTTGCTGGCAGTCACAATGGTTTCCGGCATGAATTCGGGAAATCGCAATGCATACATTTTCTCGTTGGCAGTGCGCAATCCCGCCGGCGCGTTCACCACCAAAGTTTTATTAGGATTTATATAATCTAAAATATGGGTAGCGTACAAATAAGGAATGGTCACCGGAGGGTCGGTACGCATAAACACCGCATCCATTTCCTCCAAAAAATGGAAAGCGGTAACCCCCAGTTCGTACCAAGGTTGGGGAACTACCCAACGCCCCTGTTGCAATTGTACCGAATGCAACTGTACCGAGGTGAGTTTAGCCCCGGCTTTGCCTTCCTGTACGCTTAGTTGGCTGGCTTGGGTAATCCAAACTTCGTGCCCGAGTTCGTAAGCAGCTTCCATGAGCGCCACGCTGGTGTCGTGGGCTGGGTTGAGGTGATGGATTGGGTCGATAATAAATGCGAACTTCACCTTGTATGCCTATGGGAGATGGTTTCTACGAAACGCACAAGCGCTTTGGCTACGATTGTACCACCAGCGTGGACGCAAATGCTTTAGCTAATACGGTTAGCTAGCGGCCGATTGAAGGGCTTCGTCTAGTTTGCCTTGGCTTTCCAGTTGGTAGAGTTCGTCGCAACCGCCTACGTGTTGGTTGTTGATAAAAATTTGCGGCATGGTACGCTTGCCGTTAGCACGTTCTGCCATGCGGTTGCGGGCTTCTTCATCGCCGTCGATGGTGTATTCGCTATACTGTACGCCTTTTTCGTCCAGCAGGGCTTTGGCGCGGGCGCAAAAAGGACAGGTACTCCAGGTGTAGATTTCGACGTTAGCCATGGTAAATCGCTCAATAACTGTATTGCTATATTTGAATTTTAGCAAACAAATATTACGGGGCTGGCGATCGCGCAGGTTCGGAAACCTTTACACGCAGGTGGTGTAGTGGACCAATTGCCCCAGCTTTTGGCGCAAGGGTTCCAAGCCAATGTTGTCTTGGGCGGAAACAAAAGCCGCTTGCGGGAAATCCGCTTTGGCAGCTTCCAGGGTTTCCGAATCCACGCAATCAATTTTATTGAAAGCCATTAGCATTGGACCCGGTGCCAGGGGCATCTCTCCTAAAATGGTGGAAACGGATTCCACTTGCGATCGCCAGGCGGGATGGGAAAGATCCACCACCTGCAGCAAGGCATCGGCTTCCGTTACCTCCTCTAAGGTAGCGCGAAAAGCATCAATAAGAGAAGGTGGTAGTTCGTGAATAAATCCCACAGTATCCGTTAGCACGATGGTTTGCGGTTCGTGGGTGGTCGCGTGGGGAACCACCAGACGGCGCGTGGTGGGGTCTAGCGTGGCAAAAAGTTGGTTGGCAGTGTAAATGTGGGCGCTGGTGAGGGCGTTGAGAAGCGTCGATTTGCCGGCGTTGGTATAGCCAACAATGGCGATGGAAGGCACATCTTGGCTTTGACGGCGGTGGCGCAACCGTTCCCGATGTTCTTGCAAGTGGTTGACTTCCTTCTGCAGCCGGGAAATGCGCTTTTGGATCGCCCGTCGTTCCGTTTCTAGCTTGGTTTCCCCAGGACCGCGCGTGCCAATACCGCCGCCCAACCGCGACATGGCTTCCCCGCGACCTGTGAGGCGGGGCAATAAATATTCCAATTGGGCTAGTTCCACTTGCAGTTTGCCGGCCCGGGTGCGAGCGCGTTGTGCGAAAATATCTAAAATTAGTTCCGTGCGATCGCATACCCGTACCCCCACGCGAGTTTCCACGTTGCGGACTTGGGCAGGCGACAAATCGCGATCGAATACCACCAAACTCGCCCCCAAGGTTTGGGCGCTGAGGGCAATTTCGTCCACTTTTCCCGAACCCACAACGGTTTGCTGGTGGGGATGCGATCGCTTTTGCTGCAAGGTATCCAAAACCGTACCACCGGCGCTTTCCACCAACCGCTGCAGTTCGGTGAGTTGGTGTTGGAACTGTTCGCGGGTCATCTCTTGGGTTTCAATCCCCACCACCAATACCCGTTCTTTGCCTTCTTCAACTTCTAGGGCAACGTGTTCCCGTTCAAATTCTTCTTCCAACCCCTCGACCAAATCCAAAAAGTCCTGTTTGGTAAGGATATCGAGGCTTAAGGGGCTGGAAACGTGCCAGTGGGCGGGACTTTCTGGCGATTCGGTGGCTTCTTGGCTGGATTGGGAGGCTAAATGGGCAAGATAGGTGGATTGAATATAACCCGTCGGACCACCGCCGCGACGTTCAAACCCCGATCCAGACAGAATCAGGGTAGCCAAGGCATCCCACCGTTGGATCGCCATGGTGGTCAGGGTATCGACGTTGGGGGGGTGGGCTTTTGCCTGGGTGGTAATGCAGCGAATTCCACACAGGCGGCTAGCCCCGTAACGGGGTAATTCTAAGGGCGGAATTTGGGTTTGTCGCGGCGTTCCCACGCCCACGCGAATCACTTGCCCCCGCCGGTTGATGTAGGTGGAGATGGGTTTGCCAATGTCGGTGCTAATGGCTGCCAGGCGTTGGGCAAATTCGGGGGTTGCGATCGCATCGACGGGGATTTTTTGACGGTAGAGTTTTTGTAGCTGTTTGAGTTCGCTGGATTTGAGTCCTTTGAGATTTCCGTGGATGGTCTCGATGGGCGTTTTCCTCCATTACTAGCGATTTCTCTTCTATTGTAAAACGACCGACCCAACAAACAGCTAGGTCGGACATGGGTTTTTGGGTGGAATTTTTTCCCAGATTCTCTACTAGCGATCGCGCACTTTGGTGAGAACGCCGTTGAACATTACGGCAAAAGCGCCGATAACCAAGCCAATGGCAAGGGCAACAGCAACAGCATCCAACCATGCGGTGTTTTCTATATCCATTTTGATACTCCTGTTTTTTTTAAAGCGTTAGAAGCGATCGTAAAAGCAGTGTAGACCCCCTGTCAATTTTTTTAAAAAACGTAACAATAGAGACAGGAAGAATTACAAGTGTTTCTTTATGGCAGATAAAAATTATTCTTGGAAAGGAAGTCCCAACGCTGGTTTGGTACTAACCATTCTTGCTGGTATTGGTGCCATTCTCTTTATTTTGCTAGGTTTTACCGCCTAGTTCGTAGCAAATCGATCGTTCGGGGAGGGAAAAGTTTGCCACTTTTTCTCTTCCCGAAAATCATCTATTCATGTCCCATAAAAAAACGGGCTAACCCGTTTTTAAGCGGATTAACCCGTTAGCTTCCGAACGCACTAGCGTCGTTTACTTTTGGGCAACGACCTGAACGTTAGCGTTTTGCAAGCTGCTGTTGTTGCGTACTTCAGACAGCGTTTTGTTAACGGCATACTTCTGGTTGATGGCGTTGATCAACTCGGTTTGATTGTGCTTTTTGGCAACGCCCCAGAGGTCGGCGATTAAATCGAAGGTGCCGTCGCTATTTTTGGACCAACCTAGGTCATAGTCGCCTTCGAGAACGGCGACGATATCAGCACGAACGCGCTGCTGGTTGTAACCGCGCACATCGGCATTGCTTTTCACGGTGATGCCTAGATCGCGCAGGGAAGATTTTAGGATTTCAGCGTCGGTGATTTTGGTGCGCAGGGTGCTGAAGTGAGACATAAGAGGAATCCTCCTTAAGTTGGGAAGTTAAAGTACGACAACGGTTTTTTAGGGAAATGGCCACGGGTTTGTGGCTCTTTGTGGGAACTGCTAGACTGGGAAAGTCTAGCCTTTGCTCCTGACTCGCTACACGAGCGGTGGGTGCCAGGAGAAAGCCTGTTAGAACTCCAGCCGCTGGTATTCGGCGACGGAGGATGCAGCTGGACGCGCACGCTGCCTGGCCCAATCTCGCAAGGCTGTTACCTGTTCGGTCATGGTCTTCGATAGAGGCAACGTCGCTTTGATTGCGGCGATGATGTCCAGCTGGGTAAATTCTCTTTCTTGAGCAAACGCTTCGTACATGGCAGCGACGATCGCTTGCTCGATTTCTGCGCCGGAGAACCCTTCGGACACTTTGGCTAGTTGTTCGAGGTCGAAGCGAGAAATGTCTCGGCGGCGCTTGGATAGGTGAATTTTGAAAATGGCTTGACGTTCTTCTGTGGTTGGTAAATCCACAAAGAAGATTTCATCGAAGCGACCTTTGCGGAGAAATTCCCCTGGCAAGCGTTCTACCCGGTTCGCTGTTGCCATGACAAATACTGGGGAGGTTTTCTCTTGCATCCAGGTAAGAAAAGAACCAAAAATCCGACCAGAAGTACCCCCATCGGAGTCCGCAGAACCACCGCTACCGGAGAAGGCTTTGTCTAACTCGTCGATGAACAGGATAGCTGGGGAAAGGGATTCGGCGGTTTTCAGGGCGTTGCGCAGGTTGGCTTCGGATTTGCCAACGGTGGAACCGTCGTACACGCGCCCCATATCTAGTCTCAGCAGCGGCAATCCCCACAGACGCGAGGTGGTTTTTGCCACGAGGGTTTTCCCACATCCGGGAACGCCCAAAATCAACATTCCCTTGGGCTGGGGCAAGCCGTACTCCCGTGCCCTTTCCGTAAAGGCGTCGGCGCGCTGGCGCAACCACTTTTTCAGCTCTTCTACACCACCAATGGAATCAATGGTGTCATCTTCTTCTAGATAGTCCAGAATCCCGTTTCGCCGAATTAGCTGTTTCTTCTCCGATAGGACGATGTCTACTTCTGACTCGGTGAGCTGCCCCTTGGTGACGTGAGCTTTGCGATAAACTTTTTCCGCTTCGTCTTTGGTCAAACCAAGGGCAGATTTCAGAAGTTTTTCCCTCGTATCGGTAGATATGCGTCGGTTTCGACTTTTTTCCAGCTGCTGGGACAGAACTTCGTTGAGTTCTGACATGTTCGGCAGGGGAAAGTCAATGACAGCTACTTCCTTCTCTAGTTCGGTCGGAATTTGCTGTATTGGCGACATCAAAACGATGGTTTTGTGGGTGCCTTTGAAGCTGGCGATCGCATCCCGCAGATAGCGCGTTACCGGGGGCGAGTCAATGAAAGGATGGAGATCTTTGAAGATGTACAAACCAGGATCTTTTTGTCGCACAACCCACTCTATGGCTGCCTCCGGCGAAACTGTATTGTGTTGGACTGACTGACGCGGGCGATCGCCATACTCTACGATCCCGTGTGTCACTGTCCACAAATATACGCTTCGCTGGGGTTTCTCTTGTTGAGCAATTGTCGCAATCGCCCTCTCGGCACGCTCCTCTTCAGAAGTCACCAAATAAATTAAGGGATATTGAGCTTTGACCAGGGTACTTAGCTCTTCTTGCATAATCGACCTCCTAGAGACAGGGCTGACATTGCTCACCCCTGCGAATCACTGTTGGCACTCCGACACATCTACGACTTGGGTTTTCAGGATGTTGTTGTTAACAGGGAACGAGTTCTTCTTCCCCTTCTTGCCCTTCTTGTTCGCGGTTTTGGCGAATTTGGCTGCTTTCGAGAGCCGATGTGATTTCGCCATCTTCCAAAACTTTGGGCTGGTTCTTGAGGGAGACCGCTTCTCCACTGCGGAGAACGAAATTCCCTTCGCATTCAGGACAGGTATAGACGCGGTGGGTCTTCCCTTTGGTTGTTTCTTCTACTTCCGCCACCACTTCAGCGTGTTCGAGGTAGAACTCAATGGCTCGCTGGGCGATCGCCGACATGGGTTCAGCGTCCACAGCCCCTCGAATTTTGAGCTTCCGGTGAAGTTCCGGCGGAATGTACAAGGTTACCTTCTGCTTCTGGTGCATAGGACTAAAGTTTACTTACCCGGGTATTGGTTACAACTTTAGCGGCTTTTCTAGGGGGTGTCAAGACCGAATAATGGTTTAACGTCAATTTTGTAATATTGCTTAACATTTTCACCGTAGGGAGTCGGGACTCGGAAGGTTGCAATTCCCGACATGCGGTCGTTCGAGAAGATAGAAGATCGAAGTAGGAACACCATCTTGGAAGCTGCTTGTCTCGGCAGCCCGATAAGGCAAAATAGTTATTGTGTTGATAGGAACGCTAGAGCCAATTTCAGTTCCCCGTGGGCACGGTCAATTGATAAATATCGAAAACGCCCCATCTCCCAAGCTTCCCATCCTGCAAAAGGAAACATCCCCAATGGGCAACTTCCCAGATTTCACCTCAAAAGGCTATCAAGTCATTCGCGAACTCGGCACATCGAGACAAGGCGGTCGCAGCACCTATTTAGCGCGGCGTATCGATGCTGCCGACAGTACCGCGACACAACAGGCTGTCATTAAATATTTTCAATTTGATAACGCCACCGCGAAATGGTCCGGGTTTCGTGCCATCGAGCAGGAAGTACAGGTCTTGCAAAACTTAGACCATCCCGGAATTCCGCGCTATCTTGATGCGTGGGAATTGTCCCATGGTTTTGCTTTGGTGCAAGAATATAAACCAGCTCAGTCTTTAGCCACATCGTGCATTTGGAGTCCAGAGCAAATCAAACAAATCGCGATCGCAGTTTTAGAAATCCTGCAATACCTGCAAGAACAGGTACCCCCCATCATTCACCGAGATATCAAACCAGAAAATATCCTCATCGACGAAGAATCGCTACAAGCCTATTTAGTCGATTTTGGCATTGCCCAGATAGGAATGGCGCGATCGCAGCTCACCGATACCACCGCCGGCACCTTTGGGTTCATGGCACCCGAACAGCTTTACAACGACGAACTAAGCACCGCCACCGACTTGTACGGTTTGGGAACCACATTAATCACTTTACTCACCGGCACTCCCTCCTACGCCATCGGTCAGCTATTTGACTACAACAGCAACCGCTGGCAATTTCGCCATTTGCTCTCCCACCTCAGCCGGCAGTGGTTGGATTGGCTAGATAAAATGGTTGCCCCCAACCCCCGCCATCGTTTTTCTTCAGCAGCGGCTGCCCTCCACGCCTTGAAACCCATCGCCGTTCGCCGCACCCCCATTTTAAAAATTCATAATTTTCCCGACCTGTGGCAAGCCACCATTTTAGAAGAACAACTGCAACGGCAAATTGCCCTCACCAACGACGTTCCCGCAACCACCTTGCAGGGTCATTGGACCATTGTCGAACATCCCCACGATCCGCCATCATCAAAATACCACCCATGGATTCATATTCAACCCACCCATTTTGAGGGCAACGAAATTCGCTGCCAGCTAAGCATCGATACCAGCCAGCTCAAAGCAAACAGCACCTACGAACGGACCCTCAAACTGCACACCAACGCCGTCGAACCCACCTACACGCTGCCTTTGCGGGTTCGCACTGCCTCCATCCCCACCGGCGTTCCCCAACTGCCCCATAAATGGCTGCTGGGATTATTTTTGTTGGTTTTTGCTACCGTGGGATTGGCTATAGCCAGCGTTGGTACAGTCGGTGCGATCGCGTTAGCCGGTGTTGGTGGTGGCGTGGTGGGCACTTGTTTTGGCAGTTTGAGCTTTCTCAACCCCAGCTACCAAAACAGTAGCAGTATCGTCGAAAAAATCTTTCTCCCCATCCCAGCTACCGCCATCTCCGCCATTGTCGTGGTCTTGGCAAGTTGGTGGGGAACGGGTTTGGGGAATTTACCCATCGCTATCTTATTTGGTGCCATCAGCGGCAGTTTATCGGGGTATTTCGCCGCCAAATGGGGATTTTGGGATTTTCAAGAGCAAAGCCATCCCGCTGCCTCCCAGATACAGTTTGGCACCATCATTGGCGGTATCGCAGGCATGTTGGCGGGAATTCCCATCGGCGGCAAACTTTCCCAACTGGCGGTATCGGCTACCGATATCGGTCGTTTGCTGACTATTGGTCTGTTGCTGGCAATTTTGGGGGGTGCCGTCGGAACGGCGTTAGGCGTCGCTACTCGTATTTGGGGTTATGCCATTTATCAGTATTTAAAACAACGCAAATTGCCTCAGTGGATTGCCGTGGCAACGCCAGTGCTGACTGTGGGTTCGGCGTTGAGTTTGGTGGTGGGTTGGGGATTGCGATCGCTTTTGGATATAACAGATTTATGGCTATCGGTGGTTTGGGTTGTAGCTACCGCCTCCAGCATTTCCCTGGTTGCCCTCATCCTCTATTTTTACCTGCGGCGTTTGTGGGTTGTTGTTTCCTACCGTCGCTACGAACAAAATTTAATCGAACCCTAGATAGGATTATCCGCCTCGTTTTTTCTTAACATTGTTTCGCGGAAACTGGGATGGCGTGGATGCCGTTTTGCGGATATAGATATAATGGCGATCGCTTTTGTTCATCGGCGTCGGCTGTTGTGCGATGGCAGCGATTTCCCCTCCCAACTCCGCCACCGCCACTTGTAACTGTTTCTCCTGTTCCTTCTCCCAACCGCCGCGATACAAAACCGCCACGCCTCCCACCTGCAACAACGGCAAAGCATATTCCGCACAAACCGCACTGGGGGCAACCGCACGCAACAGAGCAATGTGGTATTGTTCCCGATAAGCCTCTTGTTGTCCTAATTTTTCCGCGCGATCGCAATAAGGTACCACATTTTCCAATTCCAAAGCCCCAGCCATCGTACGCAAACAGGCAATTTTCTTACCAATCGAATCCAACAACGTCACCCGCCATCGGGGAAACACAATCGCCGCCGGAAACCCCGGAAACCCACCCCCCGTACCAATATCAACAACCCGAATTTCCTCACCACCCCAATCCCAGTTCTCCAGCATCTGAAAATACGGTAAAATGCCGCGTACCGAATCCCAAATATGCTTTTCCCAAAACTCCTCAGATTCGGTAATGCGCGTTAAATTCACCTGGCGATTCACCTGACAAATTTGCGCGTATAGCTGTTGAAATTTCTCTTGCTGTTCCCCACTCGGTTGCCACCCAGTCGTCTGCAACCACACCTGTGGCATCAATGGTAGTTTTTCTATCATAGAAGTCACCGATAGTTTTTCGTTGACAAATACAACTACTTGTCAACAAATCCACTCTTGACAAATTCAAGAGAGGGACTATCTACCAAAGCCTTGAGAAAAATTCACCATTAAGGTCACGATCCATCCATTCTTGCGTGGAAGGTGACTTAATCTTTTTACGACCACCTAAGTTCTTGACGATTTCTCCTGTCGATCGTTGTGAATATATATTAGCAAATTAATCACTGTTTAACAGCCCCTTTTCCCCCTCCTCAACCATGTTCCAAACCACCCGCCGCCGTCTAGCCATCTGGTACGCCACCGTCACGGCAGTATTGCTGCTGCTGTTTGCCAGTGGCGTATATTGGTATTTTCGCACGACGCTCATCGATCGCATAGACGATACCCTCAACCACGTGACAGAAGTGGTGGCGCAATCGTTGGTTATCGAACCCACCCCAGACAACCCCAGTGGTTTGCGTTTGAACTTAGAAGCCAGCCTCAACCAACGGGAACAATCCCTCGACGACGACCGTTTGGATATTGAATGGTTCAATACCAGAGGCAAACTCCTGTGGTCAACTTGGTGGGATCCTCCCGATGTTCCCCTCAATCCCCACTGCGAAAAACAAACGGTGGATTTGGGAGATGGTCAGCTTTTGCGCCAAATCACCAAACCTCTAGTAGTTCACCAGCAAATGCTGGGATACCTGCGGGTTAGCCATCCTTGGTTTGAAGTGACCAAACCTACCCGCAAGCTGATTGTCGATTTAAGCATTGCTTCGGCGGTGGCGATTGTTTCGGTGGGAACCATTGGTTGGTTTCTGTCGGGGTTGGCGATGAAACCAGTGCGCGAATCTTACCAACGTTTAAAACAGTTTACCGCCGATGCTTCCCACGAAATGCGCAATCCCCTGGCAACAATTCAAACCAACGTACAAGTGGCGCTGGCGGAGGCGGAGGCGGAAAAGTTACCCATTCACCAACAGCTGCAATTGGTGGAACGTTTGACCAGGCGATTGGGTCGCTTGGTTGACGATTTGTTGTTTTTGGCGCGTCAGGATAGCGGCGCTGGCATTTCCCAATCGGAAGAGGTGGCTTTGGATGCGTTGCTATTAGAAATTGTAGAAGAACAAAAAGCGATCGCGGCAGAAAAACAAATTTCCCTATCTCTAGATATTCGCGAACCAGAACATTTATCTCTAGACCCCGATTATTGGTTTGTGGTCTCTGGCAATCAAAACCAACTGGCGCGTTTGTTTACCAATTTAATTGGCAATGCCGTGCAATATACCCCTTCCCATCCCCAGGCGCAGGTAACGGTGGAAATTGGCTACGGCAAAAACCACGCCAGCCATGCCACCACTACCAGCAAAAGCCACAGCGACCAAGGATGGGTGCAGGTGACGGTTCGCGATAATGGCATTGGCATCCATCCCGATGCGTTACCCCATATTTTCGATCGCTTCTATCGTGTCGATCCTACCAGGTCGCAAGGTATTGAATCTGGGTCGGGATTGGGATTATCCATTTGCACTGCCATTGTTGCCAACCACCACGGCGATATTCACGTAGACAGCGAACCCCAAAAAGGCACCACGGTGCGGGTGGCGTTGCCGGCGGTAACGGTAACGGCAGAAAAATCCTAGTTTGGCAGATAGATCGAATTCATATCGACAATGACTTGGGTTGCGATACCATAAAAAGGATCGTATTGGCGCAGCCCTAAAAAACCATGACAGGACATATTCTGGTTGTGGAAGATGAAGCCAACTTGGCTCGTCTGTTAGAAACCGAATTAAAATACGAAGGCTACGAAGTTACCGTGGCTTACGAGGGATTGGAAGGTTTGAGTGCGGCGCGGGATAAGCAACCGGATTTAATTGTGTTAGATTGGATGCTTCCCAATTTGTCGGGGTTGGAACTTTGTCGCCGCTTGCGCACCACTGGGGATAAAGTACCGATTATTTTGCTGACGGCGAAAGATGAAGTTAGCGATCGCGTGGCTGGTTTGGATGCTGGTGCCGATGATTACATCGTCAAACCTTTCAGCGTTGAAGAAATGCTAGCACGAGTTCGCGCCCATTTGCGCCGCTACCAGCCAGAAGACCCAGAAATTTTGCATTTTGAAGATTTAAGCCTCAACCGCCGCACCCGGGAAGTGTTTCGCAGCGATCGCGCCATCGAACTAACCCCCAAAGAATTTGACTTGTTAGAATATCTCATGGTTCATCCCCGACAAGTTTTAACCCGCGATCGCATTTTAGAACAAGTCTGGGGATACGATTTCATGGGCGATTCCAATATTATCGAAGTTTACGTACGCTACCTGCGCCTCAAACTAGAAGCCGAAAGCGAAAAACGGCTCATCAAAACCGTACGCGGTGTAGGCTATACATTGCGCGAATAACCAACATTGGCAAAATCAATCCTTTTCTCAGCAGCCATTGACAGATTTTCTCAGGAAAAATTAATGAAAATATAGTCCAATAGAAAACAAGCAATTGCAAACCAGGTTACGATCGAACAATCCCGATAATCCAGTATTTACTATGAGCTACCTCGAAACCACTGCCAACTTTTACCGCGACGTTGCCGAAACCCCAGAAACCGGGCTGTGCTGCGTACAAAACAATCCCCAACAACTCCCCGGGTTGAACATCCCATCCGTCATGCAAGAAATGAACTACGGCTGCGGCACCACCGTGCAACCCACAGAACTGGTTGGTTCGCCCACAGTTCTCTATATCGGCGTTGGCGGTGGCTTGGAAGCCTTGCAATTTGCCTATTTCTCCCGCAAGCCAGAAGCCATTATTGCCGTGGAACCCGTGGCAGAAATGCGAGAAGCCGCCCAACGCAATTTAGCTCTCGCTGCCGAAAGCAACGATTGGTTCGACCCCAACTACGTCAAAATCGTAGAAGGGGATGCCTTTGCTTTACCAGTTGCCGATAATTCTGTGGATATCATCGCCCAAAATTGCCTTTTTAATATCTTTGAACCCAGCGACTTGCGCAAGGCTTTACAAGAAGCGCATCGGGTTTTAAAACCAGGGGGTCGCCTTTCCATGAGCGATCCAATTGCTACGCGCCCCATTCCCGAACATTTACAAAAAGACGAACGCTTGCGTGCCATGTGTTTGTCGGGGGCATTACCCTATGAAGAGTACGTGCAGCATTTGATAGATGCTGGTTTTGGTACGGTAGAAGTTCGCGCCCGTCGCCCCTATCGCTTGTTAGAAGCAAAAACTTATAATTTAGATAGCGATTTGCTGTTAGAAAGTTTGGATACGGTGTCTTCTAAAGTTCCAGTTCCCGCCGACGGTGCCTGTGTTTTTACTGGCAAAACAGCCATTTATCGCGGTTGTCAAGAAAGTTTTGACGATGGCGATGGTCATATTTTACAACCTGGCGTGCCGGCTTCGGTTTGCGATAAAACGGCTAAAAAATTAGCTACGAATTTTCCCGAAGATATTTTGGTTACCGATTCCACCTGGCATTATTTTGGTGGCGGTTGCTGTTAGGGAAGTTATCGATACATTCTTCATTGTGGGGAAATAAAATTCGTACGAGATGATGGGATTTTGTGGGTGGTGGGCAATGCCCACCCTACTTGATTTCTATATTGTGGGGAAATAAAATTCGTACGAGATGATGGGATTTTGTGGGTGGTGGGCAATGCCCACCCTACTTGATTTCTATTTAATTTTAATTGAAGACAATTTTGGGAGTTGATGATGGTTCAGACGACACGAATTACGCCGTTTGCAAGAAAATTAGATGCGCCATTTCGCAAACATACGATTAACGTTTTGCAGGTTAATTTGGGAAAACGCTGCAATTTGGCTTGCACGCACTGTCATGTGGAAGCTAGCCCCAAACGCACGGAGGAACTTTCTCCCCAAACCTGCGAACAGTTGTTGGAAATTATCCGCCGTTTTCCCCAAATTGATACGGTGGATTTGACGGGTGGTGCCCCGGAAATGCTGTATGGCTTTAAAGCGATTGTTCGGGAAGCGCGCCGACATGGTAAAAATGTTATTGTACGCTCCAATTTAACTATTTATTTTGAACCGGGATATGAGGATATTCCGGAATTTTGCCAGCAGCATCAAACGCAAATTGTGGCTTCTCTGCCTTGTTATTTACAAGATAATGTGGATAAAATGCGCGGTGCTGGGGTTTACGATGCATCGATTGATGCTTTGCAATGGTTGAATCGTTTGGGATACGGGAAAGACCCGCAGTTAATTTTGGATTTGGTTTACAATCCTCAGTTGCCGAAGACTGCCGATGATTTTTCGCTGCCGCCTTCCCAGGAGAAATTAACCCAAGATTACAAGCAGTTTTTACAGGAAAAGTTTGGGATTGTTTTTAATAATTTATATACTATTGCTAATTTGCCTGTGGGGCGTACCAAGGAGTATTTGAAAAGACAGGATCTTCATCAGTCTTATTTGGCGTTTTTAGAGGATAATTTTAACGCTTCGACGGTAGAATATCTGATGTGTCGCAACGAACTTTCGGTGGATTATTTGGGCAATGTTTACGATTGCGATTTCCATCAGATGGAAGGGTTGCCTGCGAAAAGCAAAACGGGAGAACCGGTGACGTTACAGATGCTGTTGGAGGCAAATCGTTTGGATGTGATTGATGAGATTCAAACGGCTGCCTACTGCTATGGCTGCACGGCTGGTTGTGGTTCTAGTTGTGGGGGTGCTTTATTGGAATAAGAAATTGGGGTGGGCGATGCCCCGCCCTACATAAATCTTAACAATTGCGATCGCGCAGCCATAATTCCAAGGCTTCCCCAGCTAAGGGATGCCCAAACCAGTATCCCTGACCGTAGTGACAGCCCAAGTTTTGCAGGTATTGGTATTGATTTTCTGTTTCTACACCTTCCACGACAACTTTTAATCGCAAACTTGCTGCCAATCCCATAATGGTACGAATAATGGCTTGATTTTCCAGGCGGTTTTCTACTTCTTTGACAAAGGAGCGATCGATTTTTAAATGGTTGATGGGAAAGCTATGCAGGCGACCTAAAGAAGAATAACCGGTGCCAAAATCGTCAACTGACATGGAAATGCCATTTTGGCGTAGTCGATTTAATCGGAGAACTACTTCGTCGCTGTTGGCGATCAAAACGTTTTCGGTGATTTCTATGCATAAGTTGCGACCGGGTAATTGGGTTTCTTGCAGGATTTCGCTGATTTGGTGGGTAAAATTGCTGCGGTCGAACTGACGACCGGAAACGTTCACGCTGATGGTGATGTTGCTATCTACCAAACCACAAGTTTGCCACTGTCGCATTTGCTGGCAGGCGGTTCGCATCACCCACTCTCCCAGGGGCAATATGAAACCGCTTTCTTCGGCAATGGGGATGAATTTTCCGGGAGAGATAATTCCCCATTGGGGGTGGTGCCATCGCACTAGGGCTTCAAATCCGATTAGCTGGCGATCGCACAGGGATATAATAGGCTGATAGTGCAAATACAGTTGTTCTCTTGCTAAAGCCTGGCGTAACTCACTTTCTAGTTGCAACTGCGAGATGGCAGAAGCGTGGATGTTACCATCAAAAACGACGTAGCTGCCTTTGCGGTTGTATTTGGCACGATACATGGCAATGTCGGCATCCCGCATCATATCTTCAGTTCTGGCGTAGGGGGTTTGCGTGAGGGGATGGCGGCTGAGGGTGATGCCAATGCTGGCACTGCTGGAAACTTCGTAACCGCGGATGGATATATCTTGATGCAAACAAGCTTGTAGGCGGTTGGCAGTTTCGATGGCATTGGTGACGCTGTCAATATCCCACAGTAAAATAGCGAATTCATCTCCTCCCAAACGAGCAATGGTGTCTTCGCCGCGGATACATTGTTGCAACCGCATGGAAATTTGACGCAGAAACTCGTCTCCGGCTTGGTGCCCCAAACTGTCGTTAATGATTTTAAAACGGTCTAAATCTAGTAAAAGTAAGGTAAAAATGGTTTCCTGCTGCCGTTGAACCCAGTCGAGAGCTGCTTGCAAGCGATCTCCAAACAAAAAACGGTTGGGCAATCCAGTTAAATAATCATAGAAGGCATTATAGTTGAGGCGAGTTTCGGCTTGCTTGCGATCGCTTATATCTTCTACAACTCCTACATCATACAGAGGAATGCCCTTAGCATCCCGTACCAGGGAAACAGTGACGTTCACCCACCGTATGCTACCATTTTTGACCCTGTAGCGTTTTTCCATCTGATAGGAGTTAATTTGCCCAGACCACAAACGTTGGAAGTTCGTCAAAGTCCGTTCTGCATCTTCGGAATGAATTAGATCGTAAAAGGTCATCTGCCGCAGTTCGTCTTTGCTGTAGCCGACAATGGCACAAAATCCTTGGTTGACTTGAATGTATTGACCGGAGGCGTTGACTTGATAGATACCGACGGCGGCTTGCTCGAAAATAGCTCGAAATCGGCTTTCGCTTTCTTGTAAGGCAGAAAAAGAGGCGCGCAAAGTAGTCATATCGTACAGAACCACCATAGCAAAGGTCACCGAGCCGTAGCTATTGGTTTCTGGGAAACAGTGAGCTTGGTATTGTTTTTCCCCTAATGGTGTTTGCAGGTCAAATTCGATAAACTTTTCTTCTCCTGCTGTCAAAACTTCTTCGATGGTGCGGTCTAGGGTAGTTGCCAGTTGCACCGGTAGACCGATTTGGAAGTTGGTTTTGCCGAAATGTTCGTTTTGCGGTTTCCCGGTCATGGCTTCGATGGCGGGGTTGACATAGATGTAGCGGCGTTGGCGGTCAAAACGTGCGATAATATTGGGCGATCGCTCGGTGAGGTTTTTAAATTTGTGTTCTTTTAAGGTAAGGGCGGCTTCGGCTTTTTTGCGATCGCTGATATCAAACAGCAACCCATCCCACAAACAACTGCCATTCGCCTGGGGTCGGGGAATGGTTATGCCTTCTACCCACTTAATTTGCCCGGAAGGCACGATGATTCGCCACTGGTGCGACCATTTACTTTGGTTGGCAATCGCGGCATGAAGAGAGGCGCGCCATCCAGGTAAGTCTTGGGGATGAATACAGCGATTGAGTAAGTTAGGATTTTCTAACAAGGCTTGCGGTTCTATCTCGTATAGATTGCGAATGCCAGTACTGACGTAAGTAAACCGACCCTCCAGGCGATCGCCAAAGGATTGGTATTGCAGAATCACCCCAGGGATGTTTGCGGCTAGTTGGGAAAGTTGCAGGTGAGATTCTAGTTCGGATGGGATGGGGTGAATGGCAAATACCAACGATTGGGGCAATCCTTGCGTATCTCGAATCAAAGAAACGCTTTCCCAGAAAGAGAGGTAAGTGCCTTGGTTGTGCAAGTAGCGTTGGGTTTGGCAAAAACTGTTGCTTTCTCCGGTTACCAAGCGGTGGAGGCAATCGCGTTTTTGGGATAAATCGGCCGCTGGTACGAGGGATTGCCAGGTGAGTTGGCTGGTTTGCGCTGGGGAATATCCCAGAATTTGCTGGTATTTGCGATTGCTTTGCAACAGGCGACCGGTTTGCCAGTCGGCTTCGTAAATGCCTACGGGGATGCTGTCGAAAAGTTGAAAAAATGTTTCTGCTGTTGCTGCGTAGCGACGGTAGCGATCGCGTTTTTGTTGTAGGATGGATTGGCAAAATTGCTGTAACGTTGGTAGGTCGATTTGTTCCGTTTGCCAGTACGTGGAAGCGCCAAATTGGAGGGTATTGATGCCGCTGGCTTCGCTATCTACAATGGTAAGAATTGGGATATGGGGATGTTGTTGTTGGCGCTGGGATATCTGGGACAGAAAATGGCGATCGCCTGGTAAAATTCGGATGATATAAAGATCGTACTGCGATCGATTCCCCCCAGGTGGTTGCCAGCGACCAGCGGTTTCTAGGGGTGGCAAATTTAGGAAACAGGATTGATTTTGCTGCTGGAGTTCGATGGGTGGTTGTTGAATTTGCTGCAACAATCTTAGAAGATAGGAACACACTGCATCGTTGTCACCAATCAGCAAAATATGGAGCGCGTTCGATTTCATATCAACATAGACACAGGTAGTTATTTGGGCGGCTGTCAGTCTGCCTCTGCGGTGTTGACTGGGAACAATTTATTAAAGTTGGCCTTGAAAATTGCAAAAGTGGCAAATTGTCCGTGGGTGACAAGCATGCACAAACGTAATCATATTGTAGCTATATTTGTAGCCGTTGGACAGGAACCATTGCAGATAGTCATTAAAAATATACGAAAATTATAATGAATTTTGCCAAGCATTTCCCATTTCTATGAGATAACCTGATAGAAACCGGCTACCAGGTTCACCCACAGCAAGAGTAAAATCCCTGGCCAACTTGACAAAATCTCCCGAGGTCGTGTTTCATCCTTTCCGCATCTCGCGGACCAGGTTTGTTAGCATGTGACTGTTAGATGGGCATCGTGGCGATGGTTTCTCAGGATTCGGTACTCCAGTAGTTACAGCTTGGGTTTGTTGTGCCGGTCAGGGGAGTGCCACAGCGATCGCTGCCACCATTAATTTATCCAGCATTTGTTAATGTTTTCTGACCTGCAGCCATTCACCAGAAGCTACCGATTTCCACCGCTTTCCTTTTGCCATTCAACCAAGACGCCATTGAGGAATTTTCCTTTTGCAGAGTTGCTTGGGGAGCGCCCCTAAACGATAAAATTGGTTTGCTGTCCTTGGGAGGCTTGCCAACTACGGGCGTCGTAATATAAATCTTCTAGAGAAATGTTGTAAAGGGCCTCTTTTAGTTTTTGGTGCAAGTGGTTCCAAAGGGTAAATGTTACCCAATCTTCTGCTTGCTTGGCATTTCGTTGCCGTTGGGGTAATGGTTCAACCGTTTCGCCAACCGCTTCTAAAATTTGTCCCAAAGAAATTTGCGAAGCAGCTCTGGCAAGTTGGTAGCCACCCACCCGACCGCGAACCGCTCGTACCAATCCCGCTCTTCGCAGTTCGAGCAACAGTTTCTCGAGATAGGGAGCTGGTAAATTTTGCGATTGCGCGATCGCTTTTACCGAAGCCGGTTTGTTATCGGGTTGCAAGGCTAAAGCTAACATAGCCTTGACGCTATAGTGTCCGCGAGTAGTTAGTTTCATAGCGATCGATAGACCCCCAACAATAGTTTCCAGTTTGAGAAAAATGCGCCCCACCGACTCAATAGGAATGCCAGACCCATAGGTAGCTTCCCTAAAGAAGCAAAAGCAACCAAGGGGAGAAATTTTTGCTTTCTCCTGCTGTGCTTCCCCACTTGCCAGAGTTCGTTCGAAGCATGTCAAAATCCAACGGCCACCGCTTTGGCAAAGGCGGCAAAAAATAAACTCTTTTAGATTAATATAGTTTCACAACTTCGTGCAAAATTAGGGATCGAAATTTGGCAAAAGTCCGCTAAAATGAAAAGGACAAGGTAAGCGTTTATCGAGATAGATTGGCATTCATGAGCAAGAAAAAGACGGAACAACCTCTCGTTGGTGAAGCTCTCCTGGAAAAGGTCAAAGAGTTAGGGAATCTGAGTAGAGAAGACAAAGCGATCGCTTGCGGATACTACACCCATACGAAAAACGGCGTCAAACGGGTAAACATGATGAAATTCCTCAATGCTTTAATCGAAGCAGAAGGAATTCAACTAGACCGCAAGCAAGGAAGAAATGGTCGCGGCGGCCGCAGTGCCAGCTATCGAATTACCGTGCAATCTAACGGCAATTTGTTGATTGGTGCTGCCTACACCAAACAGATGAATCTCAAACCTGGGGATGAATTTGAAATTACCTTAGGACGCAAGCACATTCGTCTAAATAAAATCGACCAATCGGGAGACGTAGACGAAGAAGACGAAGAAGCGTTGGAAGACTAAGCATTTTCTTCTCCCATCCCAGCTTGACCCGGCCATGGTTGCGCTTGTCCATATTTTGCCCGCTTGGAATGGCCTGCATTGCATCTGCATCCCCCCTGCAGGTGCCGTGGGAAAAGGTATATCCGGCATGGTTTGAGGGAAAACAATTGATAAGTCTTGTTAAAGATGGCCTTTGCTTTCTCCTGGAACCATGCTGGCCCTTTGTCCTGCCAAGGGAGAAAAAATGGCAATATCTGCAATTGGCACTGGTGGGAATTGTCCGGCCAAAAGGAACTTGCTGCTTATTGCTAACAATCCTGCCAAATCTCCTCCCAGCCAACGGATATTGCTACCCCTAAGTTCGGTTGCTGCGAATGTTCAATTTGACGGCTAACCGGTATGTTGTTAGTAAAGATGCGGCTATCTCAAATTTGCCAATAATAAAAAAATCGTTAACATCTCCTTCGATTGCATACAAAATATCTTGTGCGTTTAAGTGCAGGAGGTGGCAAGCAGAGGAACCAACCTAGGGGGGAAGCTATCGTGGCACAACGGTTTTTACCAACAATCAGCGAACTTATAGCTGCCGGAACCAACCGCAATGCATCGGCACCTGTTCTCGACGCCAACCAAGCACAGCAGCAATGGATAGCAGCGATCGCGGCGTGGCAGGATCTGTTGCGCCAGCAGCTTCCAGAAGCTTCTAATACTCCAGTGGCGATGGATGCTCCCTTTCCCTTGGGAGTGGTTTTGTCGGGTCCGACGCCGGTCCTCAGCGATTCCAGATTGGGTGCGGTTCTGGCTAGCTGTACCTTTACCAATGCCGACTCCCACAGCAACTGGCAGGCGGCTTTGTTGCCTGTATCTCCCCAAGACCGGGATACCGCAGACACCTACAGCCAAACCATTTCCCTGTTTCCCGAAGACCCCCTCACCAGCGAACAATTTTGCCTGGTCTCCACCACCACTTTTTCGGTGGTCATGGCTTTGGGAGAAAACGCCAATGGGGAACTGGCTTTTCAATTTTCCTTCGACCCCGACGCCATCGAACAAGCCTGGCAAACCCTACGCCTGCGGTTGTTGGTGGGTGGATATTCCCAACGCTTGCAGCAGTTCGACCGTTGGCGCGATCGCTTTGCTCCCCCATCTGGGGACTACAAAATCGTTTCCGCCTTTACCCACCACCTGCTGCAACACCTCAGCGGCGTCGCTGCCGCCACCAGCCGCCACAGCCACCATCCCAGCGCCGATATTCCCAGCCACCGCCATCTAGAAACCAACGACGGTCAGGGTTCCTCCGATAACAGCCATACGTCCAGCGATGTAGAATTGTTGCAAGCGATCGCCCACGAAGTCAAAACCCCCCTCGCCACCATCCGCACCCTCACCCGGTTGCTCATGAGGCGCAAAGACCTGGCACCAGAAATTTTCAAACGCTTGCAAAGCATCGACTCCGAATGTACCGAACAAATCGATCGCATGGATTTGATTTTTCATGCCGTGGAATTGGAACGTTCCGCCGCCAAATCTACCTCGCCACCGCCGTCTCAAGCCACTTCCCTGCAAAGCGTCTTGGCAAGCTGCATTCCCCGCTGGCAAAAACAGCTCAAACGGCGCAACCTGAAACTAGACGTACTCTCGCCGCCGAAAACACCGCCAGTGGTCAGCGACCCGCAAATGCTGGAACGGGTACTTACCGGCATTATTGAAAACTTTACCAGTACCCTTCCCGCCGGCAGCCACGTGCAAGTGCAAGTCATGCTCGCTGGCAGCCAATTGAAATTGCAACTCAATACCAGCTGCCAACCCCCCGCGCGCAACTATCGAGAATCCAACCTCAAATCTTTGGGGCAATTGTTAATGTTTCAACCAGAAACCGGCAATCTCAGCCTCAACCTCACCGCCACCAAAAATCTCATTCAGAACATTGGCGGCAAGATGATCGTACGCCATCGTTCCCGGGAGGGGCAAGTGTTGACCATTTTCCTGCCTTCTAAAATGACCGCCGATCCCTCTACCAATCCATCTCCATCCCCCTAGCTAGAACAACGGAACCAAATTCAGCGCGATCGCTTCGTGTTATTGTGATTTTTTGGTACGGCAGCGATTGTTGGTTTTGGCTGCCACTTGTTTGTTGGGAAAGGAAAACGTCAATGCCTTGGTTTGTTAAAATCGAACGCGGAATTGTCGATAAGGAAATTTTCGACCAATACGTTCCCGCACACATCGCCTACGTAAAAGACCTCATTGCCAAAGGCTACGAAGCCAAAAGCGGCTATTGGAAGCGACGTGGCGGCGGTATGTTGCTTTTTGCTGCCGAATCTTGGGAAGAAGCCGAAAACATCGTGCAAGCTGACCCCCTGGTGAAACACGGTTGCGTTACCTACGAACTCTACGAGTGGTGTGTGGTGGTGGAATGAAGCGATCGCGGCCAAAAATAACCATTTTTTTCCCAAAAACTGGTTTCACAGTTTGGCAAGATGTGTGATAAGATCGAAGGTGACCTGGACCCACGCGGTCGCAACGCCCAAACCTTGTCAGGACCGGAAGGTAGCAGCAATAC
Organism: Geitlerinema sp. PCC 9228; assembly: GCF_001870905.1. NCBI lineage: Bacteria > Bacillati > Cyanobacteriota > Cyanophyceae > Geitlerinematales > Geitlerinemataceae > Geitlerinema > Geitlerinema sp. PCC 9228. Next base: position 23,664 of record NZ_LNDC01000103.1, on the reverse strand, counting down.
GGGATGCTTGCGATCGGCGTGGACTCCGGGTCCCTTTTTTTTAGGGACAGCCAACGGCAGTTCCTGCTTGCCTTTTTGCCACCCCTTAAACAAAATTCGCCAGGAAGTAGTAGGCATTTCGCTCCTCGACAATTTATCCTGGTATCAAGGCAACAGCAACGTTGGTTGAAGGAGTTTACTGCTATGAATAACTTCGCAGATTTGGTGCAAAAAGCTTTTTATATGGGGGTAGGATTGGCTTCCTACGCCGGCGAAAGAGCGACGACCACCATGACAGAATTGCGGCAAAATGCGCAAAAGTTGGCCGACGAACTGGTGGAACGGGGAGAAATGACTACCGAAGAAGCCAGACAGTTTGTCGAAGATATTGTCAATCGCGCGCAGCAGGAACAAGCCAAAGAAGACGCCAAAAAAGAACCCCGTTCCGAACCCCGTCGCATTGAAATTCTCGACGATGAAGAACCAACCCCCAGTGCTTCCTCTGGCAACGCTCAGGAAGAACCGGAAGATATCGACCACCTACGTCAGGAAGTCGAACGCTTGCAAGCAGAACTGCGCAACCTGAGGCAGGAATAAAATCGGGAACTAGAAGAAGATTATGCACGATTGGGTTAGAGAGTTTTGGGAATCGATCGAAACCACCACCAAGGAAACCGACCGCTGGTTTCAGGAAACTTCCCAACAAATAGAAGAAGTGGTCAAAGCGATCGCGCAAATGAGCGATGACGTATCTTTGCAAATTCAAGAAGCGATCGCCACCGAAATTGACCGCACCATTGGCGAATTTTTAGAACCGTTTGAAGACCCCTTTGACAGTTTTGACCGTTTCGACGATGGGAATGGATCGGCCCCTGCAGAGGGATACGAAGCTGTGGGCAACGTTCGTTCCCTAACCACCCTCGACTCCCTCCCCCGCTACCTGCCTCCCACCCCCAACCACCATCCAGCTTGCATTGGTTGCCGCCACTACCACGGCTACGTCTATCAAGGCCAAATGGTGGTCTGCGGCATGCATCCCTACGGTTGGGATACGGAAGACTGTCCGGATTGGGAAGCTGAATAAGCACACCCCCAACAGCCAGCGATCGCGTTGGGGAAAAGGAGTGGCTTGCCTGGAAAAGCAACCGCCAAAACCACCAAAGTCGGGAAACCAGACCTAAAAAGTGAGGGTTGCCATAAGAAACCAGCTACTTCAAAAATTTACAATAAAAAAGTAGAGATAACCAGAGATTCGCCAAAACAAAGTTAAGCTCTATTGGCACGGAAGCGGCAAAAAAATAAGAAAAAACTTCTAATTTTTGCCAAAAAATTGAATATACGTGCCAGGTAAAGGAGGGAGAATTTATGCAACCCACCAATCCCAATCAGTTTACCGAAAAAGCCTGGGAGGCTCTATCCACCACCCCAGATATTGCACGGCAAAACCAGCAACAACACATCGAAAGCGAACATTTAATCAAATCCCTGCTAGAACAAGAGGGATTGGCTAGCAGCATTTTCAATCGCGCTGGTGTCAACGTACAAAAGATTCGCGATCGCACCGAAGAATTTATCGCCAAACAACCGAAAGTTTCCGGGAATGCGTCTTCCTCCATTTATCTAGGACGCAGTTTGGAGACCCTCCTAGACAAAGCCGAAGAACATCGCCAAGGCTACGACGACGACTATATTTCCGTCGAACATATTATCCTAGCCTTTGCCAGCGACGATCGATTTGGCAAAAACCTCTACCAAGAATTTGGTCTTAGCGAAGCCAAACTAAAGGAGATTATCAAACAAGTGCGTGGCAACCAAAAAGTAACCGACCAAAACCCCGAAGGCAAATACGAAGCACTAGAAAAATACGGTCGCGATTTAACCCAACTCGCCAGGGAAGGCAAACTAGACCCAGTCATCGGTCGCGACGACGAAATTCGGCGTACCGTCCAAATTCTATCGCGACGCACCAAAAACAACCCCGTCTTAATTGGCGAACCCGGCGTCGGCAAAACCGCCATTGTGGAAGGATTGGCGCAACGCATTGTCAGCCGCGACGTACCGGAATCCCTGCAAGACCGGTGCTTGATTACCCTAGATATGGGTGCGTTGGTGGCGGGTGCCAAGTATCGCGGTGAATTTGAAGAACGCCTGAAAGCCGTTCTCAAGGAAGTCACCGACTCCGAAGGTCAAATCGTCATGTTCATTGATGAGATCCACACCGTGGTGGGTGCCGGTGCCACCCAAGGGTCCATGGATGCCGGCAACTTGCTCAAACCCATGCTAGCACGGGGAGAATTGCGCTGCATCGGTGCCACCACTTTGGACGAGTATCGCAAACACATCGAGAAAGACGCGGCTTTGGAACGCCGTTTCCAACCGGTATATGTCGGCGAACCGACCTTGGTGGATACCATTTCCATTTTGCGGGGTCTCAAGGAACGCTACGAAGTGCATCACGGGGTAAAAATTGCCGATAGTGCTTTGGTGGCGGCTGCTTCTTTATCCAACCGCTATCTCAGCGATCGCTACCTCCCCGACAAAGCCATTGACTTGGTAGACGAAGCCGCTGCCAAGCTAAAAATGGAAATCACCTCCAAACCCGAGGAAATCGACGAGATCGACCGCAAGATTTTGCAGCTAGAAATGGAACGGCTGTCCTTGCAAAAAGAAGACGATAGTGCCTCTCAGGAACGGTTGGAAAGTCTGGAAAAAGAATTAGCCAACCTAAAAGAGTCGCAATCGCAACTTAACGCGCAGTGGCAGTCAGAAAAAGAAATCATCGATCGCTTGCAGTCGGTGAAAGAAGAAATCGACCGGGTCAACGTTCAAATTCAAGAAGCCGAACGCAACTACGACCTCAACCGTGCCGCCGAATTGCGGTACGGCAAACTCACCGAACTGCAACAGCAACTGCAAGAAGCAGAAAATCAAATTACGGAAAGCCAGCAAAGCGGCAGCAACTTGTTGCGCGAAGAAGTAACCGACACCGATATTGCTGAAATTATCGCCAAATGGACGGGAATTCCCCTCAGCAAGTTGGTAGAATCCGAACGGGAAAAACTGCTGCACTTGGAAGAACAACTGCACGAACGCATTGTTGGTCAGGAAGAAGCCGTCCAAGCGGTGGCCGAGGCCATTCAGCGATCGCGCGCCGGTCTTTCCGACCCCAACCGACCCATTGCCAGTTTCTTCTTCCTCGGACCTACAGGGGTTGGCAAAACCGAACTGGCGAAAGCACTGGCAGCCAATCTGTTCGACACCGAGTCTGCTTTGGTCCGCATTGACATGTCCGAGTATATGGAAAAACACTCCGTCTCCCGCTTGGTGGGTGCGCCACCGGGATATGTTGGTTACGATGAAGGCGGTCAGCTGACGGAAGTAGTGCGCCGCCGTCCTTACTCGGTAATCTTATTTGATGAGGTGGAAAAAGCGCATCCCGATGTGTTTAATGTGATGTTGCAGTTGTTGGACGACGGTCGCCTCACCGACGGTCACGGTCATACGGTGGATTTTCGCAATACCATTATTATCATGACCAGCAACATCGGGTCTCAGTATATTCTGGATTTGGCCGCTGACGATACCCAGTACGAACAAATGCGCGATCGCGTTATGGAAGCCATGCGATCGCACTTCCGTCCGGAATTTCTCAACCGCATTGACGAAACCATTATCTTCCGCAGCCTCCGCAGCGAACAACTGCGGGAAGTGGTCAAAATCCAACTGCAAGAGTTGGAAGAACGCCTCAAAGAACGCAAGATGTCTTTGAAAATGTCCGACGAGGCCCTGGATTTCTTGGCGGAAGTGGGATACGATCCGGTTTACGGTGCCAGACCTTTGCGCCGCGCCATCGGTCGCTATCTAGAAACCGCGATCGCCAAAGCACTCCTGCGCAACGAATTCAGCGAGGGAGACACCATCGTGGTGAACGTGGAAGAAGAACGCCTCACCTTGAAGCGCCTATCTGCTGACATGGTAACCGCATAACCAAGAAAAACTGTAGGGTGGGCGGTGCCCACCCCCATAAAAATCAGCTTTCCTCCGTCTTTTTAAACGGGAGTTCTTCGTTGATGAGATCGATTTCCCGACGTTCCATTTCGTTGTACTCTTGGATGTAGGGATGGAGAATTTTGGTCAAACGCTGGTGGTAAAAACGGTGTAGGCTGTGATTTGCTTGCGCGGGGAATCCCCGTCGTTTTTTATGGCGACCGCCAGCGCCGGGGTCAAAATTTTGGATATTGTGTTCGATTCCCCATTGAATCGGCATGTAGTAGCAAGCTTCAAAGTGCAAAGAGTCAATATCGCGATCGCTTCCCCAGTAACGTCCGTATAAGTTATTTCCTTTGGCTACACAAAACGACATGGCAATTGGTTGGCGGGGGTCGTTTTCATCGTAACCAGCAACAAACAAAACCCGATGGCGGTAGTTGTGGTACAGATTTTCAAAAAAGGAACGGGTTAAATATTTGCTGCCAAAAAAGCCAAAGCGATCGCAGTGGTCGCTGTAAAAGCGGTACATGCGTCCAAACATAGCATGGGGAATCTCATCGCCATTGTAAGTTTCCACCCGAATTCCCGCCTTCGCCACCGCCTTGCGTTCCCGCTTGATATTGCGGCGTTGGTTGGCATTAAATGCCTTCAGATAGTCATCAAACGTCTGAAATCCCCGATTCTGCCAAACATAGCTGTGATGCATCCAACTGATAAACCCCTGGCGTTCCAAAATCGGTCGCCAATTAGGGTCTACATAGAGAAAATGACAGCCAGAAATCCCATTGCGATCGCAAAACGTATCAATTTCATGAACCATCAACGCCGTGAGTTCTTCCTCATCCTCTTCAGGGGAAATTAAAAACCGATATCCCGTCGCCGGCGTAAACGGACTCATCCCCAACAATTTGGGATAATATTCAATCCCCAGACGATAAGCCAAATCGGCAAACTGGTGGTCGAAGACAAATTCGCCGTAGCTGTGACCCTTTAAATACAATGGCGCTGCAGCCACCAACCTTCCCTGGCGACGGACCAACAAATGGTTGGGTAACCAACCCGTATTGGCAGTAGTACTACCAGAAGCTTCAATATCGTGTAGCCATTCCCATTCCAAAAACGGCGTTTCCAATGGCAAAGCCAGTTCGTTCCACTCAGCTTCGGAAACGTCGTCGATGCGATTGGTCCAGGTAACGGCGTAGTTCGACTGGTTCGAGGTTCGCTGTCTTAGCATGGCTTCTATAAAAAATTTCCAGATGGCCGGTTCGAGGTTTCCTCTTTAACAATGTAAAAGCTTTATAGGAATAGCGGCGATTAACGCACCACCCGATAGTGTAAAAATACCTCTTGCTGGTAGGGTTTGGCTTCCAACAACTGCAGGCGCGGTGCCACATCCGCAGCAAATCCCATACCATCCACCGGCGTTGGCGCGCGCGTACCCCCCAAAATCACCGGACAGACCGTCAACCAGAGTTCGTCAATCCCATCGATAGCAAACAGCGACGCCACCAGTTCTCCCCCTCCCAAAACCGCAAGGTGTTGGATGCCAGCATCCGCTATCGTACGCAGAGACTGGTGCCAATTCCCCTGGCGATCGTCCGTACTACCAATCAAAATCCGCTCAAATTCGCTGCGACCTTCCCATAAGGTAGCGCCCTCCGCTGTGGTTAGCAACCAACGGGGAATGGGTTGGCGAAAAAATGGCAGCGCCGCATCAATGGCAGCCGACGCCGAAGCCAAAATTTGTACCGGTTGTTCGGGTTGGCCGTTGGCTTGTCGCTGTTGGATTAAATTGGCATCCATCACTCGCATGGCCGTACCGCCGGCGCGTAGGGTACTCGCACCCATCAACACCCCATCCGCCGCCGCTACCTGGGTTTCTAAATGTTGCAAATCGGCAGCCGAACCGAAACCGGGATGCGATCGCTGGTAGTCAGCAATTTTGCCATCGGCACTCATAGCAAGCACCACTGTGGTATAAGGTCTTTTGGTCATTTTGCCACCATGGTCTCCTTGGGTATCCTCAACGTATCTATGTTTAGCATCTCGAACAACTGGTATGCTCGTTACGAGTGCCTTGAGAAAAGTGGCATGCTACCCAACCAACGTAGCCAAATCCGGGAATTTCTCCCATTGCCTGCAATCAAGACACTACCCAATCTGGCTGCAAATGCAATTGGTTCTGAAATTTTTGGATTTTTTGATGCCGAGCCTGCTTGTATAATGGATACATACAAACTCCATGGCCAACCAGAAACATCTTACGCTGCTGCAGCGTGAGCTCAAAGCCTGGAATCGATGGCGGGAAGACCATCCCCAAAACCGTCCAGACCTGAGCGGTGCATCCCTACGCAGGCGGAATCTGCGCGAATGCAACTTGAGTCAAAGCAACCTTTCTCAGGTGGATTTGCGCCAGGCAGATCTGTGTTTGGCTAGTTTGGAAGCAGCCAATTTAATGGGAGCCGACCTCACCGAGGCACTGCTGTATACCACCGACCTACGTCGCGCCAACCTCCGAGAAGCTATCCTCAAGGGGGCCGATTTAAGCGAAGCCAGCCTGGAAGCGGTCGATCTCTCCCTTGCCAACCTCAGCCACGCCAACCTCTCCCGCGCCGATTTAACCGAAGCAATTTTGTATACGGCCAATTTGCGGGAAGCCATCCTGGTGGATGCTGAGTTAATTCGTACGGATTTGCGGGAGGTGGACTTTAGCATGGCCAATCTCAAAGGCGCGGATTTGCGCAATGGTAACCTCAGCTGTGCGATTTTTTCCCTGACCAATTTGGTTGGCGCTACCCTGACGGCTTCCAAGCTGACCCAAGCCAATTTGAGTTTGGCCAATTTGTGCATGGCCAACGTCATGGGAGCCGATTTGCGGGAAGCTAAGTTGATTGGTGCCAATCTGATTGGTGCTAATTTTTATACGGCCAATCTCTCCCAAGCCGATATTCGGGAAGCCGATTTACGCGAAGCAGCGCTCAGCAAGGCAAATTTTGAACGAGCCAATTTGCAGCATGCGGATTTGAGTATGGCCAATTTGCGGGAAGCCAATCTGGATGGTGCTTTTTTGGAGGGAGCCAATCTCCATAAGGCGAATTTATGGAGTACGTCTTGGGAAGGAGCGCGGTTGCAAGGTGCGATTATGCCAGATGGTACTCGCCACGATTGATGCCAAATCCACTACAAATGGAACCGGTAGGGTCTTTAAACAGTGAGTCGCAAATTGTTCCTACGAAGTTTTTGTGGTCTAGACACATCGGATTTGGTTAGGATTTGTATGGTTGATTGCCTGCTATATGGAAGCGAGCATTTCACAAACAATGTCTCTGTGGTTCTAATGAAAAAAATACCTAGTCATTGATTGACCCGGAAATATACCAATAGCATTTTTTCAAAAAACTTGCTACGTTCAAAGTATGGAGGCGAGGAACAGTTAGGAAATGATGTTGCTAGGTACTTGTCAAGAACCGATCGAATTGTTAAGATAGGTTAAGAAGCCGTCGAGGTTTCCCGTTCGAGCTTCTCGAACGCATCCTGTATTGCAGGATTTTCATTTGCCAGATCCAATAGGTATTCCTGCTTCCTGTAGAGCTTGCATTTTCCCGAACGGTTCTGGTGGTGCAGCTGAGTTTTTGCTCGTTCTTCCAGTTGGTTGGAAATTGCCGGTACCAAAACTTATGCAAAAATTAAGAAAGTCTGGTATGAGAATCGCAGTTCGTTCCTCTACATCTATATCTATATCTATCGGGGGAATTGGCACTTGGGAGCATGCTTGTTAGGGGTGGATAGCACCAAGCGTCATTTTTGGGGAATGCGATCGCTACTGCCAGATATGACAGCGATCGGAAAAAGCGTATTAGCCGCTTTGAGGAGTTTGTAAGTTATGTTTCGTTTCCAAATCGTCTATCAAAGTGATTACGATCGCTGCCTTTTTTCTAATTCAACTGATAAATTGGACTTGGCAAAAACCGTAAGTCAATAGCATGAAATACGCCAGTAGGTTTTCAGGAGTCCGTCAGATGATGTCTAACAGCACCGATCGCAGGGAAAGCGATTTCGACCGCCGCACCTCTTCCAGTTCCATCGATAAGCTTAGTTCGATTGAATTGGAAAACGATTTGCGCCAAGCGATCGTCCATAACGAACTACAACTCCACTACCAACCGCAAATCGAAACCAACAGCAACCAAATTAAGCGCGTAGAAGCCTTGGTGCGTTGGGAACATCCAGAAATAGGCTTGATTTCCCCAGGCGTATTTATTCCCTTTGCAGAAGCAAATGGTTCGATCGTACATATCGATGAGTGGGTTCTGCGTGCAGCTTGCGAGCAAGCAGCATCCTGGCAAAAACAAGGATATGATATTTCGGTTGCCGTTAATCTTTCTGGCGTTCATTTTACCGATAAAGGAATTAGCGATAAGGTGCTGCAAATTTTATCCGAAACTGACTTACCTGCGCACAAGCTGGAAATAGAACTAACAGAAAGCGCTGTAATTAAAAATATGAGTGCCGCGATCGCTGCCATGAAAAAGCTCAAACGGGCAGGCGTACAGCTTTGCTTGGACGACTTTGGCACTGGTTATTCTTCCTTACTGTACTTGCAAAAGTTCCCCTTCGATCGCCTAAAAATTGACCGTGGCTTTCTCAATCAGCTCCGGGAACGTTCCAAAACAGCCACCATTGTGGCAGCCATCATCCAACTGGCACATGACTTAAACTTAGAGGTGGTGGCGGAAGGGGTAGAAACAAGCGAACAAGAAAAATTTATTTGCCAGCACGAATGCGAATCTTGGCAGGGATACTGGTTTTCTCCCCCCGTAGCGTATTTTTCCCTAGAAGCAATGCTGCTAAAGAGCCAATTAGCAACACCATTTAGATACCAAGCGGCCCCCTTTGTAGCTTGACAAAACGGCCATCCCGCCTTCAATTCGCTCCCATTCTATCAAAGAACCATTGCTCAAAATTGACTCTTATCATCAAACGCCCAACTTGTGGTAACATATCTGGGAGTATTGAGACCTTCGAGTGACGCAGCGCACAGACAAATCGACCCAATATTGCGTACGATCGTAAAGGGTAGACAACCGTTCCGCAAAATCTTAGGACATTGATTTTTCCCACCAGGGGATCCTTTTGTTGCCAGCGCAACACACAACAATAGGGAAGCCTTAAGTTTAGACCCCCCAGCTATCAAATTTTTTCCTTTCTCTCATTTTTGTCCACTGCCTTTCGAGCCGATTGAAGCCATGCACACTACCGACTTCGCAAGCAACCAAATGCCACAAACCATGAATCCCCACGAACAAGCTACCCAAAAACTTCCTTGGCAGCTGGAAAAACGCGCCAGCGAAGGATTTACCGGGAAATTAGATGTCGTTTCCAACCAGGAAAGCTGGACCCTTCTCTTTTGCCTGGGTCGCTTGGTTTGGGCAGTTGGTGGCAAACATCCCAATCGCCGTTTCCGTAGAATTTGGCAGCAGACTTGCCCCCAGGTAGCTTTGTCCGATTTTGCTCAATTAGAAGCGGAAAGCTCCGAGCTACCCTGCTATCAAATTTTGCGCGCCGCTTCCCGCCAAGGAAAAATCAGTCAAGAACAAATTAAATCATTAGTAGCCCGCAATTGTCAAGAGGTGCTTTTTGACATCTTATATCAAGAAGCTTCCCAAGCGGTTATCTACAACGCTTCCCCAGAAGGGGGATTGGATAAAGTAGCCACCCTGATGTCAGGGTTGGTGCTACCGCGGCAAGTATTGCCCCATAGCGAAGAAACGCAACAAGCTTGGCATGCTGCGGGATTGAGTCAAATTTCCCCCGATTGTGCCCCCGTTATTCTCCATAAGGATAAACTACAACAAGCTACAGCCCCCACTACCTATCAGGTATTGGTTAAAGTCATTGATGGTCAGCGTTCCTTGCGGGATTTGGCGGCAGCTACTCAAAAAGAGTTGTGGCGTTTGGGGAAATCTCTGCTGCCTTTGATTCAAAAAGGGATTATTAAACTGAAGGAGGTAGCCGATTTACCCAGTGCTACCACACCAGTCAAACCCAAAGCCAAAAAAACAGCCAAACCCAAACCGTCGATCGCTTGTATCGATGATACTCCGGAAGTTCTCAAACAGATGGAGCAAATCGTGACCAAAGCCGGCTGTCGGTTTGTGGGAATTCAAGACTCCGTGCAGGCTTTGCCGACTCTGTTGGAAAGCAAACCCGACTTGATTTTTTTGGATTTGGTGATGCCAGTTGCCAACGGATACGAAGTTTGTTCGCAAATTCGACGGGTAGAGGCTCTCAAAGATATTCCGGTGGTGATTCTGACTGGCAGAGATGGCATGGTTGACCGGGTTCGCGCTCGAATGGTAGGTGCCAATGATTTTATGAGCAAGCCGGTAGAATTTGAGAAGGTCTTTGCTTCTATGAAAGAAAATTTGAAAGCCAGCCAGGCAAGTAGCTAGAGTTTCAGATACCAACCTTCACAATTGGGTTTTGGCAGTGCGGATAACTATGAGTGCTTGCTAGCGAATTGCAAAAGTTGAAAATCCCACGAATTCTATTTGTGGGATTTTTGTTTTATTGGATATATCCAGATCGACGTTCCATTGTCTCCGAGAGCGTGCACCGGAATACCATTTTTTAAAGTTTGCAATAGATAATCGGCGTATTTTTGTATGGGTACTCGCGTGTTGCCACCCTGCTAGGGCAATGAAAAAATTTTGGAAAATCATTGTTTTTTAGAAATGGATCGAAAATTTCTGCGATCGAAACCAGGAAAACCTAGGGACAGTACACTTGTAGCTGCCCCGGCAAGACCCCTTTTTCTGTGTTTGCGGCTGCCAGTTCTGCGGGCAAATACCTACGTATTTGCTTAAAAGCGATCGCTGTTAAAAATCTTCAAGCACCAAAATACTCATTATCTTGACAGTTCAATCTGGCTGTGTTGATATTGAGGCGTAACATTTTATAGCAAAATATATTTACATTAGTTTTATGCAGCGACCGTCTATAGCAAACATATTTTCATGGGTACTTACACTGAGTTTTTCCCTGACGGTACTTCTAGGTAGTTTGGTGGCAGGAGGAGAAGCTGCCTACGCTCACCGTCCCCATGATGTGGTTTCCCAGGTCGTGGTTTCTCCCACATACAACCAAGACCAAACCGTTTATATTTTGGTTCGCAGTAGCCTTTTCCGCTCTCAAGATGGCGGCGAAACTTGGCAACGCTTATCCAACGGTCTGGACAACCACAACGGTTTGCAAAGCTTAACCAACTCCGCCGCCAATCCTCGCGTTCTCTACACGGCAGCACCTGGCGATGGGATTTACCGCTCTGATGACGCAGGAGACACCTGGGGTTCGGTGAATACAGGAATCGACGATCTCGAAATTACCTGGGTGGTATCCTCCCCTGCCGATGCCAATTTGGTATTTGCTCACACCAAAACCGGCAAACTCTATAGAAGCGAAAATGGTGGCGAAGGTTGGGAACTGGTTCGCCAGGACTTGCCAGCCACGGCAATAGCGATCGCATCTGACGGTTCCAATCCCATCTTGTTAGGAGACGAAAACGGTCAAATCTGGCGTTCTGAAGATCGCGGAACAAGCTGGAATCAGGTCAATTCCCCATCGGATGTGGGTTCGGTCAATCAAATCGCGATCGCAAATGACTTTGCCAACAGCCAAACCTTCTTCATCGCTACCGGGGAAGCCGGCGTCTATCGCACCACCGATGGCGGACAATCCTTTTCTCCCATGAATGAAGGACTGTCGGATCGGCGAGTGCAGGATGTGCAGTTGCTGGCAAATGGAACTCTGTTAGCCTCTAGTTGGGAGCAAGGATACTGGCAGTGGCAAACGGACGAGCAAACCTGGGTCAATCTATCAGAAGGATTGGAACCAGAACCCCAGGCAGATGAATGGGAAGTGCCGCAGTTTGAAGATTTGGAAGTTTCCAATACTTTTTCCGAAGATGGAACGGTGTTTCTGGGTGCCTTTGCCGGATTGTTTCGCAGTACGAACGGCGGTCAGCAATGGCAGCAGTTGGAAACCCTATCGTTGGGAACGGTTATCGATATGGCAGTGTCTCCCGCCTATGCAGAAGATAAAACCGTTGTCGTAGCTACCTATGTGGGGGAGGCTTATATAAGTCATGATGGGGGCGATCGCTGGCAAGCCATTAACCAGAATCTTTGGTTACCCCTTTTTACACGTAAGGTCCTGGCCCAGCGTCAAGATGGTATCGAGCAAGACCCCCGTCGCTTTTTTGATATCGAACTATCTTCTACCTATGCCCGGGATGAAAACATCCTGCTCTCGATTTTATACAATAAAATTTTACGATCGAGCAATGGTGGCGATCGCTGGTCCATCCAACAGCTAGAACCAGGGGTACGAGGGGTTAGTCTTACGTATTCCCCCGCATTCGAGCAAGATCGCACCGTTTTCAGCATGAATCAAAAAGGCGTGGTTTTTCGTTCTACCAACGGCGGGAAATCCTTTGAGATGATTGCCGAATCCGGTCCACCGCAACCAGGCAACGATTCTCCCTCTACCGTTGTTTCTCCTACCTTTGCTGAAGACCAGACGCTCTTTACTTCAGGGAAACAAGGGGTTTACAAAAGTATGGATGCAGGGGCAACATGGGAACTGTTAACGGCAGGGACGCCTCTCGAAACAGCGGCTAGCTTGCAGTTGGCCATTTCTCCTGGATTTCCCCAAGATGCTACCCTCTGGGTAGGTACGCGCACTGGTCTCTATCGCACCACCGATGGTGGCAAGACTTGGGCAAAAGTGGTTCGTTCTGCTTATGGAGACAATCCTTATGTAGAAGCGATCGCGATTTCTCCCAATTACAGTCAAGACCAAACCCTCATAATCAGTATACGCGGAAAAGGTTTGTTCAAAAGTACCGATGGCGGCAGCAACTTTACCAACGTTTATCGGGGAAAGCTCGCTTTTGCGCGTTTGGACAACGTACCTTCGGCTGGCAAAGCTTTGCAATTTTCTCCTAACTACGCCGAAGATAATACAATTTTTGGTTTTGGGTCTGCCCGCACGGACATTTACCGCTCTACCGATGGCGGTGCAACTTGGGAAGTATTACCTATCGAAAGAAAAACCCTAGAAACCATTGGCGAACCCGGTCTTGTGGCGAAAACCAGCCTGCTGCTAGATATTCACAGTGGCAAAATTAAGAAACTCTTTGGTTTGTTGGTAGCTATGGGAGTTGCCTACTTTATTTTCCGCTGGATGCGCCGTCAAAAAATATTTGGTTGATTTTTGAGCATCCAATAGATACCAAAACCGAAATGGATCGACTACGAAATGCACGATGCCGTTTCTCTTTATAGGGGGATTGATAGGGCGTTTTTCCTATTGCTTCTGTTTGAAGTCAATCGATTTTAACCTTTTTGATGGCCATGTTATTTCTTTTATTTAGTTTGCTTCCTATTGCGGCGTTGGCGCTCATCTTTCTGGTTATCAAACAAGTGCAGATGGGTTGGCGGAAATCTTTGCTAGATGCTAGCTGGGTTTGGGGAGTTCTCTTAACCATTATTACGGAAAGTCTCAGTATTTTTCACCTGTTTGGGTTTGCTGGGGTAGCACTTTTATGGTTCCTAGTAGATGCTTTCTTAATTGCCATTTACCTGCAAGGACGTTCCCAGGGAAAATACAATCCTTTCCAGCTTCCCCAGAAAGTTTCCTATTCCATTCGCCAGCTTTCGATTACCGGCAACCTGGAAATTTTGGGGATTTTTTTAACCGTTCTCGGCATTGGGATGGTGGCGTTTGTTGCTGCGCCCAACCATTCTGATTCCATGGAGTATCATTTACCTCGGGTGGTTCACTGGATTCAGAATCATAGCATAGCTCACTATCCTACTCAGAATATCTTTCAACTATATCAAAATCCATGGTCGGAGTTTGCGATCGCGCATTTGCAGATATTAACCCAAAGCGATCGCTTGGCTGCCTCGATCCAATGGTTTGCTATGCTAGGCTCCCTTGTAGGAGTTTCTTTAATTGCTCAAGAACTTGGTGCCCACCGGCAAGGGCAAATTCTCTCAGCGATTTTTTGTGCCACCATTCCCATGGGCATTTTGCAGGGGTCAAGCACAAATAACGACCTGGTTGTTGCTTTTTGGATGGTCTGTTTGGCTTATTTTGCACTACTCACGTTTCGTCAGGGAGTTCATACTCTCAATATAGTGAGATTGGGAACTAGTTTGGGGCTGGCTATTTTAAGCAAAGGAACAGCCTATATTTATGCGTTTCCTGTTTGTCTTTGGTTGGCAGTGTGGGGAATTCAACACTACCGATGGAAAGTTTGGCAACCCATTGTTTCTGTATCGGCGATCGCAATTCTGTTAAATTTGGGACATTATGTTCGCAATGTTTTGGTTTTTGGTTCTCCTCTAGGTGTTCCTGGAGAAGAAACGATAAATGCCTTTGGTCCGAGAATTTTGATTTCTAACGTTCTCAAACAACTGGCTTTACATGCGGATTTCATTCGGTATCTGCGCCTCGATGGGTGGATTACCCCCATGACAGGTATAGCGGAAAAAGTGATTCGGATTTTTCATAATGTTTTGGGGGTAGATATTAACGACCCTGCTTTAATGAGTTCTAAATATCCTAAATTCTTCGTTCCCAGTATTTCTTTTAACGAAGATGCCGCTGGCAATCCCGTTCATTTACTGATAATATTTTTAGCCTTGGGATTGATGGCGATTAATTTTCGATTGCCAAAACGTCCCCTACTGTTTGCTTATGCACTGGTCGTTACTGGGTGTTTTTTACTGTTTTGCGCACTTTTGACCTGGTCTTTACCGCGATGTCGGCTCCATTTGCCGATATTTATCCTCTATGCTGGGTTTGTGGGTGTGGTTTTATCGCATTCCTTGAATCGTAGAATTGTCGATATTGCCGCTATTTTGTTACTGGTTTTTTCCTCTCCTTGGATCGTTCACAATTCTGTCAGACCCCTATGGGGAGAAAATAGTATTTTGGCAGTATCCAGAGCCGAACAATATTTTCGTACCCAACCGGATCGTACAGAATTATATATGGAATCTGCCGCGATCGTTCGCTCCTCTTCCTGTCAACAGGTTGGTTTGGATTTTAAAAATACATCGTTTGAGTATCCTTTTTGGGCGTTAGTTAATGGCAACCAAAGTTCTCAGATTTTCAGGCATGTGAACGTGCAAAACCAATCATCTCCTTTATTACAAAAGTCTCCGTTTCAAAATTTTCAACCTTGCGCAATTGTATATTTTGCTTCTCAAAGCACCGATACCCCTTTAGAAACAACAAAAACCAGGGGCGGAAGGCGTTACAAGCAAGATTGGTATCAGTCAAAAGTCCAAAAAAACAAGCGAGAATCCGTACAAATCTTTGTGAGAAAATCTGACATAACAGAATAAGCGAACTCATGCTATTTTAAAAAACAGCGATTGTTAGGAATTTCCCAATTGCCTTGGTAGGGGGGTCGTAATTTGTTCTCCGTATTGACATGGAATTGGGGGTCTCGCAGGTGAAATTTCCCCAATGGCAAGCAGCTGGTAAAAAGCCACGAACCGAACAGTTGGCGCGGGGTGTGCTAGAAGCTGGGAAAAACTGTTAAAAAGGATAGAATAGGAGAAAAGCAACCTGATGTTGACCTACAAGGCAAAGAACGGTTTTTTCTGGAATTGCGGGATTTCGATCGCTGGCTGATTTTCTCAAACAGGGCGATCGCGGCAAAAAACCAGATAACATTCGTAGCGGCTTGTAGGATCGCCTTGTGGTTGCTGGTCGTTCTCTTTATAATTTTTTTTAGCCGTAAGTTCGGTTTGGGATAACGTACATGGTTTTAGGATTGCACGCATTTTCGGCGCTCGATGGTTTTTCTTTGCCAGTAGGGGAAATAGAACCGCTACTGGCGGGATTTTTCTCTGGTTTGCCCCTGGATAGTCTGTTTTCCACCCAGGGCATCATGGTCATGTTGCTGGTAGCTTATGGCGGTGCCATGTGGATGTTTTTGACCAGTGCCCCGAAAGTGCATACAGTCATGGTATCGGATTTGGAAACCGCCCGCCAGTTTTACGAAGGCATGCTCCAACTGCCGCCGGCAGACGTTCCCCTGCACTATTATTACAATTACGAGCAAACCGTGGGAGCCGCTGGTGTCGATCCGCTGTATCTGTCGGCAACGGACTTTGGCGGTGCCAGTACCCGCAATCTGGATACCCCCGACGGTCTTTGGTATCAATTGAAGAAAAACACTCAACTGCACGTTATCTCCGGTGCGAACTTTGGCAAAAAGAATCGCCACCGCCACGTTTGCTTCGACCGGGATTGTTTGGAAAAAATTTTAATGGAAGTGCAGCTGAACGGGGTTAAATATAAAATTCGCACCGACGACCCCTTGAACTTCTTGGTCAAAGATGCCAGCGAACGGATTATCGAACTTAGCGAAGTAGCCAAATAGATGCTGCTACGGTTTTTCTAAGGTTTCCCGAATCAAACCGGCCATCTGTTCGCCACCATCGGCAACCGATAGTTTGGTGACGTTGTCTGCCATGGTTTGCAACTGCTCCGGCACCTGCAATAGTTGCAAAACCTTGTCTTGTAGGGTTTCGGTGGTTAGTTCTCCCTGACGCAGCACAATGGCGGCCCCCACACCGGCAAAGACCGCAGCATTGTAGGCTTGATGGTCTTCGGCGGCATAGGGATAGGGAATTAAGACAGAGGGGGTAGCTGCAAGGGCTAATTCCGCCAAGGTGCCGGCACCGGCGCGGCTAATGGCTAAATCGGCACGCTGGAGCAAGGCAGCCATGTCATCGTAAAAAGGCATGGATATATATTGAGGATGCTGCAAACTATCGGCGTTGGTATCGTTGCTGCCGGTTAAATGAACCACCCAAGCACCCGCTTGAAACCAAGCCGGCGCGCACTGACGCACCAGTTCGTTGACTGCCACGGCCCCTTGGGAACCTCCCATAACCACAATCAGGGGGACACCGGCGGGAAGATCCAATTGTAACGGTTGGGAAACGGTAAATTCCGGACGCACGGGAGTTCCCACCAAGACAGTTTTGGCGCGGGGTAAATACTGAGCTGCCGTACCAAATCCCAATCCCACCACGCTGCACCAGGGACTGAGCCAACGGGTTACTTTTCCGGGTAAAGCGTTGGATTCGTGTAAAATAGCGGGTAATCCTAAAGAGCGGGCGGCTAGGATGCTGGGAGCGGCAATGTAGCCACCGGTGGTGAAAACCCCTTGGAAATTCCCTTTTTGCAGCAGTTGCCGGCAGGTGGCAATGGCAGCAATCAATCGCGCCAGGGTACCCACGGCTGCCAGTTTCGAGCCACGCTGCAATCCACTCACGTTGATGGTATGCAACGGATAGTGGGGACCGACCAGTTTCGTTTCCAAGCGATCGCGAACGCCCAGCCATTCGATATGATAGTTGTGAAGTTGCTTGGCTACCGCCAGGGCGGGAAATAAATGCCCCCCCGTGCCGCTAGCCGCAATTAATAAGCGAGTCGTTTGTTTCATCGAAGGTCCCCTCGCCATGCCTACTTGGTCATTGGTTGTCCGTTGTTCGTTTGGGGCAATAGTTCGCGGGTGGTATAGTTACATACCTAATAATAGGTATTTTATAGGAATTGGGAACCTTTCGCGACCCCAATCTTCCCAGATGGCAGCCAAATGACGCACCGGGATGGTATCTTTGCCAAACCCGCTTTCAAAGAAATCTATCGAACGAACGTATCCATGATGCACCTTTTGCCAGCGATTCTTCAAAAAAATTCCGTTTTCCAAATGTACCAACGTTTCCGTCGCTCCTCTCGATTGGGGTTGACAGCAGGCGCTTTGGCTGCTAGTGCGATCGCGCCTTTGCCGCTGAATGCCGCACCACCAGAAGAAGCCCCCAACCGCTTAAAAGAAGCAATTGAAAATATCGAAACTGCTGCCAACAAAGGCGATTTAGAAACGGTTATACAATATTACAGCAGCGACTTTAGCCACGAAGACGGTTTTGACCGCGCTCAATTTCAACAGAAGCTGAACCAACTGTGGCAGCAATATTCCGATTTAAACTACGAAACCGAACTCACTTCGTGGGAAGAAAGCGACGAAGGATTGGTCGCCACCACCAGAACCCACCTCACCGGCAGCCAGCAACGGGAAGAGCGCACCATTCGTTTGGATGCAACAGTGGTTTCCAGGCAAGTTTACCAAGACGGTCAAATTACTTATCAGGAAACTCTATCGGAAAAAACCCACTTGTACTCTGGAGAAAATCCTCCCCAGGTAACGGTGAATGTTCCCGAAACGGTTACTGTAGGGCGTTCCTACAATTTTGATGTCATCGTGGAAGAACCTTTGAGAGAGGATAAGCTTGCCGGCACTGCTTTCGACGAATCCGTGCTTTCTGACAAATACCTACAGCCGACTAGCTTCGATTTGGAATTGCTACCAGCGGGCGGATTGTACAAAGTTGGACGCGCTACAGTAGTCGAGAATACATACTGGGTTTCTGGGGCGATCGTACGCGGTGGCGGTATAACCATGGTGAACCACCGAATTCATTTTCGCAAACAGTAGCGTACCGAGATTGGGAGCATGGAAAATTGCTGAGCGTGGGAAATCGAAAAATGCAACAATTCCAATCTGATATACAAAAATCACAATTTCCTGTAGGGGGCAACCATGGGGGATTACCCCTACAGGAAATTGCTACGCTTTCGCGGTTGATCTATATCGGATTCTGTATGAATTGTTTTTTCCCAAGCTCCCATGCCCGACTTAACTTAATAAAACTCAATAAAAAAATTTTAATAATTACTTAACCTTCTTATAAAAATTCTCTTCTAGTGTAAAGAAAAGATAAAGCTTTTCTGGGTTCCAAACCATCTTTTATGAGAATTAAGCGCAGACATTTTCTCCAATTTCTCGGTGCGAGTGCCGTCACCATGAGCATTGGTTCGCTACCGACTGGCAGCAATGGTAGCAAACTAGCCATGCCCTTTGCCGATGCCAACGCTGCCACAAGCGATCGCTTGAGTTTTTCCCCCGTTCGCAGTCCCATTCCTTTAGAATACGAAAACGTTCCCCCCAGCGAGCAACCCCAGCAATTTGCTACCTTTGAAGTCATCGACGATATCGTTTTACCGGAAGGATTTACTTACGATATTATTGGTTCCTGGGGCGATCGCCTGGCCGATTCTCGCTTTGGATATAACAACGATTATTTATCTTTTATCGAAACCAGCCCTAACGAAGGCTTTCTCACCATTAACTTTGAATACATCAGTGGCAAAACCTGGATGCAAACCTATGCCCCGGTCATTGGCAAATCGCTGCCCTTTGATGCGGTGAAAGCTGCTGCTGCAAAAAATGGGGGCACCATCGATGCGTGGGTACTCGCCGCTGGCGATCCTCTCAAAGCCGAAATTTTAGAAATTAGTAAAGAAGCCCTCATCGACCAAGGCATTGGCGTGATTTCTATCCGTCGCAACGCCAACGGCAAGTGGGAACGTACTTATTCAAAAAGCGATCGCCGCATTACTGGCATCTCCGGTTTGGAAGACGGCAGATACCTACGTGCCACCGGTGCTGCCACAGCCGTTTTCCGCAAATCCAACAAAATGGGGTACGACGATGGTCTCAACGAACGCATCATCGGCACCATCCAAAACTGTGCTGGCGGGACCACTCCCTGGGGAACTGTGATGAGTGCGGAAGAAAACTTCCAAGACCAAGTCCACGAACCCGTCATGCCAGATGGTTCCTCCTTCGACCCCAGTGCTTCCCCATTTATTATCAACGAAGGAGCTGTGGATGGTCGCGGCAATCCCTTAGGTTTGGCAGGCAACAAATATGGCTACATGGTAGAAGTAGATCCCGCCAATCCGCAAGATTACGGAACCAAGCACACCTGGCTGGGGCGTTTTCGCCACGAAGCAGTGGCAGTGAATGCCATGTCCGGCCAACCCTTAGCCGTCTATTCCGGATGCGATCGCCGCGGCGGTCACGTTTACAAATTTGTCAGCAAAGGTAAAGTTCAAAATCCCAAAGACAAAGCCAATTCCCGCCTCATGGAAGATGGCATGCTGTATGCTGCCTTATTTGAATCCAATGGACGCGGTCGCTGGATTCCCCTAAAAGCCGATACACCGGTGAATCCCGTAATGCCCAGTAGCGTCCACGGCGGTATGGTTACTTTTCCGAAACGCCCGGAAGGCGGCATTTTTAAAGCCACCAGCGATGCCGAAGCCAAAGCATTCCAACGTCGTTTTCGGACTTTGGGAGATTTGTATGCTGGTAGCGATATGGAAAAACAAGGAGCCATCTTAATTGATGCTCACTTTGCCGCCAATGCTGCCGGTGCCAGCTGTACCGCACGTCCGGAAGATACGGATATCAGCGAAGACGGTACCCTGTACATTGCCTTTACCTCCGGTTCCCCCGGTGGTGACGGCGGCCCTGACAAGCAAGTCTTCTCCGCCAAAGACCAGCAAGCTTGGGAACATGGCTGGATTATGAAACTCAAAGAAGACAACAACGATCCGGCTTCCATGACCTTTACGTGGGAAATGCTTGCCATGGGTGGCGAACCGGCAGATGGCGGTGCTGGTTTTTCCAATCCCGATAACTTAGAGTTGGATAAAGCCGGTAACGTTTGGATGGTGACGGACATTTCCACCAGCAAACAAAATACCCCCAATGCCGAACACCGCCGCGGTGTCTTTGGCAACAACTCCATTTGGATGGTAGCAGCTTCCGGTCCGCAAGCGGGCAATGCTTACTTATTTGCGATCGCACCTATGGAATGCGAAACTTGCGGTCCCATGTTCTCGCCAGACCAGCAAACTCTATTTTTAGCAATTCAGCATCCCGGGGCCGACAATGGCATCCGCCGAGATGGGGCCACCGAAACCCGTCAATTTACGCTTCGTACTACCACCGGCGAAGAATTTTCCCAACAACGTACCGTACCAATAGGTTCTAACTGGCCGGATAAGCAAGTTAACCAGCCGCCAAAGCCTTCTGTGGTGGCAGTTCGACGGGTGAATTCCCAGCCAATTCTGTAGCGATGCTGAAGTTGAATTTCTAAGATTTTGTCGGGGTTTGGTTGCCGAAATCTTGCTATCTTCGCCTTTTTTGCAGGTGGATAGCAAGATTTATTTTTGTTTGGCTGGATTTGCTACAATTAGGACTATATTCCAACAATTAATGAGGCTGTTGGTCATGGAACTGCAAGATTTTGTAGATAGCGATCGCCGTTACGATACCAACCAGATTGCAGCGGATGAAGAACTAACCCGTCAAATCCAACAAAGACTCAACGAGTTGGGATTGTTGGACCCACCAATTGACGGGATTTTTGGTCCGGTATCCACCTCGGCTTTGGAACGGTTTCAGCGACTTTTGGATTGCGGCGAACCTGGTTTTCTCGGGTCGGAAACGGCGAAAAAATTGCTCAACGCCAGCAAAGAAGAACTCTCGGCGAGCAATCTCACTTTGAAGGTGGTGAAAGATACGGTTTTTAAAGCCAAACCCATCGATTCTTCGGCTTTGGAAGATTCGGAAAAACAAAGCGTCGCTGCTGGGAACGAGTTCGAGTTAGTGGCTTACGAACAATCCCGCAGCAAGCATTTTCGCGTCACTTTCAGAAACGAATCGTTTTTAGATAGTAAAGTTTGGTATGCTTTTGGCGGGCATGTTGAGTTATATGCGGGAAGCGATCGCATCCATCCCAAACCCAAATCCGCCAGTGTCAAGCTATCTATTCCTTATAAATCTCAATTAGATAATTATTACAATCCCACGGGAGCTTGTAATGTCACTTCCTTAGCCATGTGCTTGGAATACTTGCAAATCCCCCGAAAAAGCAACTACGGCCAGTACGAAGACGAACTCTACGAATATGCGATTAACCGCGGCTACAGCCGTCACCAACCCGAAGATTTGGCACAAATTGTCCGAGACTACGGTGCGCGGGATAATTTTGTCATTAGCGGTACCATTGAAGATGCAAAAGACTGGGTAGCCGATGAAAAACCGGCGGTGGTTCACGGTTATTTTACGCAATTCGGTCACATTGTAGTGTTGGCGGGGTATGACGATAAGGGATTTTTCGTTCACGATCCGTATGGGGAGTGGTTTCCAGGTGGTTACCGCACCGATTTAAGTGGCAAATACGTGCATTATTCTTACAATTTAATCCGTCGAACTTGTATGCCAGATGGCGATCTCTGGACACATTTTATTTCCAAGTAAGCATACTCAATGGGGTAAGCTACGGACAGCATTAATATTTTCCCTCTCTTCTGTCCCTGCAATTATTCGATCGCCATACTCAAATCCAACCAACTGGCTTTGGTCACCAAGGCACTGGTGGAAATGTAGTCAACGCCGGTGGCTGCTACGTCGCGGATATTGTCGAGGGTGATGTTGCCGGAAGCTTCGATTTTGATGGGGCGTGCTTTGACTTCGCTAACCGTAGGTTGTGTTTGACGAATTATCGCGATCGCTTTTTGCATGTCGGGGAGGCTCATATTATCTAACATGATAATATCGGCATGGTGCTGGATGGCTTCTTGTACTTGGGAGATGGTTTCGGTTTCCACTTCAATGGTCAGAGGATAGGGAATGGTGGCTCGCAAACGCGCGATCGCTTCGGAAATGCTGCCAGCAGCGGCTATATGATTGTCTTTGACCATGACGGCATCGTCGAGACCCATACGATGATTTTGGGCACCGCCTACTTGGGTGGCATATTTATCCAAGATACGCAAGCCAGGGGTGGTTTTGCGCGTGTCTACCAGTTGCGTGGAAAAATCTTGGATGGCATCGACATATTGACGGGTTTCGGTGGCAATGCCGCTGAGATACATGGCGGTGTTGAGGGCTGCTCGTTCGCCGGTGAGTAAGGTATCTAAGTTTCCTTGTATTTGCGCGATCGCGGTTCCCGATTTGCACCAACTGCCCTCTTCTACCAAAAATTGCACTTGGGTTGGTGGGTCGAGCAGGAAAAACAACCGTTCCACCAGGGGCAATCCGGCGATGACACCGGCTTGTTTGGCTATCAAGGTGGCTTTGCCGGTGGGGATGGCGGTGTGGGCAAATAGACCTTGCGTGGTGCGATCGCCGCGACCAATATCTTCTGCCAACCACTGTTTTAACCAAGGGTCGAGAACCACCCAGGGCGGTAAGATACCTACAAATTTTGCCACGGTTGAATGTCCCATTTTGTTCTTTTCTCCGGTTCCAGTATAGAAGACAATCGGGCAATTCAGAAAATACTTGTGCTGAGCTTGTCAAAGCATAGGGGAAAGCGTCCGTGCTTGTTCATTTCGCACTAATTTTAATAAGAATATATAGGTTTAAAGGTCAAAATTAGATGTTTTGCAAGTTGTTGTCTGGAGAGAGCGATCGCTCTTTTCTAATGTCAAACCAGCGAACTGCTACCCATTAATCCGTGACAATGATAGAATTTTATAGAATCGAAGCGACGGTGATGTGGGTTCCATGGCTGAGTCCTCTCCTTCTCATTCCCAAAACCAAAACAACAAGCTACAGAATGTTTCGGTGAGTGGCAGTGGTCATACCATTTCATTGTACAGAGGGCAATCTGGCAGCCACCATCAAGTAGGGTGGGCAATGCCCACCCTACTATACCCATTTATCCGTGACAATGATAGAATTTT
>NZ_LNDC01000102.1 GCF_001870905.1 Geitlerinema sp. PCC 9228 | reverse complement strand
AAATGGGGCTAAAGCCCCACGAGGCGCTTTTCCTCCCCGCGCTAAAGCGACGGGGATTCCAAGCTACCGAAAGTTTTACTTGAGCCGCTTCGGACGAGAAGCGGAGAAGAGCAACCAGGAAAATGGCACCGGTGGGATTTCCTGGTAGAGGAGCTATCCTGGGGGATAGGAGTCGCTATTTGGCCGCCCAATTTCCCGCTGCAAGAGCAAATGGGAAATCTTGTTGCCGTTTAAAGACCCTCTCAGTTGCCCATCCATTTCTGAAAAACAATGCTTTTCTGGCATTGGCCAATTTTCCGGTTAAATTTGTCTCGCGATGTGCTCTACAAAGATATCCTAATTATTTCTTGCAAATTTTTAAAGAAATGCTCCGAACTCCCCCTCGCTGCCATTGACCGTAGATTGACTAAGATTATAGCTAGGGGGGCTTGATTTTATCGGTAAAGAGCCTGGGAATTTGTTCAATTCCGTGTTATATTAAATGTCAGAGACATTCCTACAACTGCATAACCGAAAGTGGGTTCGAGGAGCGGGTTCCCAAAGAGCCGCGCACTTGCCCTAACTTCGCATAGCTTTGTAACGATTCTCTTAGGGAGAAACTTGTTCGGTCCCTCAGAGGAACTTCTCACCACCTCATCTAGGTAGCTTTGCTAGAGCAGCCAAACGACCTTGGCGAAGAGAATAATACAGTTCTGAGCTCGCCTCGGTTCGTCAGCTTTCCCATGGGGGTTTGGCTCAGCTTCTCCGCATCTGGGTCCCTACTTCGATTTTGCTTCGCTGTTTGTCCGCTCTTACATACAAAATCTAGCTGACTTATGACATATACACATATGCACCTCATGATCCCAGTCTTAGCCACTGCCTATCTACTTACCGTTTATTTGTTGCTGACCCTGGCTCGGCGTCGGAATACCAAAGATTCGTCTACGGTATAGGGCTTTTCGCAATTCTCCTAGCGAGAACGTCGCGCCACCTGCAACAGCTTGGCATAGCTTCCCGATCGCGGATTTTCCGAAAAGGGGAGCTATTTGTTTGGGCGACTGGTCAACTCGTGCCCAGAAGCTACATCAAGGGTACGGAATGGGAAGGATGATTCGTGGCTGCCGCGCCCATGTCCGGAAACTCTTGTGCCAGGGGAATTGCTTAAGAAAAATATTAAGTTTTATAAAAAAAGTACGTTTCGTAACATCAGATACAGAATATTTTTGATATATTATTCCTAGAGATAGAAAAAAACCATAAAATCTCAAGCAATACGGAGGATATTTACCATGTCTGCTGAAGAACGCTCTCGCGCTTTAATGACCCGTCACCATCACATGATTAAAAACCGCCAGCAATCTATGTTGCGTCGTACCACTGCTTCCATGGGCATGCCTATGGAGGAAGAAGAGCACTGGAATACCATCCAAGGCAAACCCTATGCAGACAGCTCCCGTGCTTACGATCGCAGCCGTTCGGCTATGAGCTAGGTAGGGCAATTGCAGCTATTGTCACCAAGCGATCGCTGCGTAGCTGTTCCAGGGAAACACGCAGAATTTTAGAATTTCGACTTCAGGTAGATTTGAGGGATAGCTCCCTAAGGGAGCTTCCCTTTTTTTTTAGATAGAAATGGCGAGCATGAGGTTTGCAAACAGACTCCTATATCATGCCCACCTGGGAAGCATCGTTCAATGACCCCCACTTACTTCGTGAGGTGGGGGAGTATTGCTTGGCCTGGTTTGCTGCTTGGGGTTGCTAATAGGAGCAACAATCGGCCCGTAGGTAGCAGGATGTAGAATAGCTAGCAAAATGGATGCTAGATTAGGTAGAGGAAGTAGCAGACCCACGGTCGAGCAACAAAAGTTCTCCTTTTGTCCGGTTGCAAAACCAAGTCTTTCTTGTCACCCTCTCAATCCATATCCAAATTTCCTTATAAAAGGTATCTTTAACAATAGCTCAGTAAAATTCCTAATTTGGGATGCGGGGACCATCCCATCCATCGGCACCAAAATGGTTCCTGCAACGCCAAAAACCCCGTAAAGTTCAGCATATCTCGCCAGCGCCTTTGAATGTGGAAATGGAAGCAGATCGATAGGTTTGGTCGTCGTCAAATTGGTATTTGGCTGACAGCACCTAGCATAGCTGCCGTCGTTATTGGTTTGCGTGCAACTGGATTGTTACAGTCTTGGGAGTGGGCTGCTTACGATCGCTACATGCACTGGCAACCCATCCCCAGCAACGTTCGGGAGACCTTGCCCGAAGACAATCGCAGTCGCGTAGCCATTGTGGGCATTGGCGAACAGGATATTCAGCGTTTGGGGCAATCCATTCTTTCCGATCGCACTTACGCCAAAGTATTGCGCCGGCTAAAAGAACAAAATCCCCGTGCCATTGGCTTGGATATTTACCGAGATGTCCCCGTTCCTCCCGGTCACGAAGAGCTGACCGAGGTTTTCCAAAACACAGACAATCTCATTGGCATTCAAAAAGTCGTTGGCGATCGCCAAACCGAAGCCGTCGCTCCACCGCCTATCTTAAAAGAAAAAGAACAAGTGGGTGCCAACGATTTAATTATCGATGCTGACGACCGAGTGCGTCGGGGGTTGCTATACTTACGCGACAGCGAAGGCAACATGGTGTACAGCTTTGCCCTCTACCTAGCCTTGATGTATCTCCAAGAAGATAACATTCAACCAGAACCCATCCAGGGGACCCAAAAGTGGCGGCTGGGCCAAGAAACCTTTCAACCCTTGCAACCCAACGACGGCGGTTACGTACGTGCCGATACCGGTGGCTATCAAATTTTAATCAAATACCGCGGTTCTACGGAATTTTTCGATACCGTTTCCCTCACCGATGTTTTGGAAGGTCGGATTCCTGACGATTGGGCAAGCGATCGCATTGTCTTAATCGGTCGCGTGGGCGAAAGCTTCCAAGACGCCTTTTTTACTCCCCTCAGCAGCGGTTTGCTGACTTTATCCGAACGTATGTCAGGAGTGGAAATCCACGCCAACCTAACCAGTCAGATCGTCAGTGCTGCCCTCGACGACCGTCCCCTCATCCAAACTTGGTCGGAACCGGTGGAGTGGCTGTGGATTCTGCTGTGGTCGGGAATTGGTGCAACCTTAGCTTGGACGGGGCGGCTGTCTCCGCAAAAACGTTGGATCTCCCTGGTGCGACTTGCCGGCAGCTTGCTGGCTGGGGGGAGTTTGCTGGTGGGTACCTATGTCGCTTTGGTAGGGGGGTGGTGGATTCCTGTGGTGCCACCTTTTCTGGCTTTGGTGGGTTCTGGTATCGCCATTACCGGATACATGGCTCATCAGGCGAAGGAAATCCGCAAAACCTTCGGACGCTATCTCAGCGATGAGGTGGTGGCCACCTTGCTAGAAGACCCAGAGAAAAGGAAACTGGGAGGACAACGCCGTCGGGTCACCATTTTAACCTCCGATTTGCGCGGGTTTACTATGCTTGCCGAACGTCTTTCGCCAGAGCAAGCCATCCAAGTCTTAAATCTTTATTTATCTTGCATGGCTGATGTTATTTCTGAGTATCAAGGCACCATTGATGAGTTTATGGGAGATGGCATCTTGGTGATGTTTGGGGCTCCTACCAGCCGCCACGACGATACCGAACGGGCGATCGCTTGTGCGTTACAAATGCAATTAGCCATGGAAAAAGTGAATACGCAAATGCAAGCTTGGGGGCTGCCCAGCTTGGAAATGGGCATTGGTATGAACACCGGCGAGGTGGTGGTGGGCAATATTGGTTCCGAAAAACGGACCAAATACGGCATTGTGGGCAGTCAGGTCAATTTGGCTTTTCGGATCGAATCCTATACAGTAGGCGGCCAGATTTTAATTTCCGAATCGACCTGGGAAGAAGTGGCAGATCGAGTGAAAGTACGGCGCATGGAAGAAGTTTATCTCAAAGGAGTACAAACCCCCGTTACTGTATATGAAGTTAATGCCATCCAAGGAAAATATAATACATCGTTACTCAAAGAACAAGAGAAGTTATATTGGATTCGCGAAGCCATTCCTTTACAGTATTCCATTTTAGATGGCAAGCATGTCAACAATACTTGTTATTGGGGTAGCTTGGTCAAACTATCAGTCAAGGAAGCAGAAATTGCGGTAGACAATGGCTTTCAAGCTTGCATTCCATCACCTTTAAAAAACATCAAAATTAATTTCTTTTTTGCTAATGATGGAGAAACCCCCAGATACGATGTCTATGCCAAAGTTTTAGCTTGTAACACCCAACTAGCCACCGAAGCGAACCATGCTTCTAGATTCCACGTTCGCTTTACTGCCAAACCCCAAGAAATTCATACCAAGTTAATGGCTTTATATCAATCTGTTCGGAAAGATTAACGAATGAAACTACTATTTTTAGGTTCTGGTTCGGCTTTTACCGTCGGCGACAATAATTTTCAAGCCAATTTACTATTAATCGACGATAGCAATAATAAGTTATTGCTCGATTGCGGCAGCGATATTCGTTGGTCGCTCCATGCCAACGGATACTCCTATCGCGAGATCACGGATATTTATATTAGCCATTTACACGCCGATCATGTGGGCGGTTTGGAATATATTGGCTTTAATACCAAGTTTGATTCCCAATGCATTCGCCCGCGACTGTATCTGAGCAAAGATTTGGCTGGTCAACTGTGGGAAAATACCCTATCCGGAGGCATGCGTGCCCTTCATGGAAACGTTGCCGATTTGCATACATTTTTTGATGTCTGCGAAGTTCCCCAGCAGGGATATTTTACCTGGTCGGATATTTGGTTTCAGTTGGTACGGGTCATCCATGTGGATACGGGATATTTTATTATGCCCAGTTACGGGTTGTTTTTCCAGATACGAGGAACCAAGATTTTTCTAACCACAGACACGCAATTGCATTTAGAATCTTTGGAAAAATTCTACGACCGAGCGGATATTATTTTTCACGACTGCGAAACTTCTCGCTCGCCTTCTCCTGTTCACGCCCACTATCGCCATTTACGAAAACTTCCTCAAAAATACAAGCAAAAAATGTGGCTGTACGGCTACCAGCCAGGACCGGTTCCCGATGCGAAGGCAGATGGGTTTTTGGGGTTTGTCAAACCGGGGCAGATATTTGACTTTCCCCTTGCCAGTAGGGATGCTGAAAGGTTGGTTTGGGAAAAAGATGGGGAGATGGGAGGATAATGGGTGTTTTTCCATCTCCCGTATTTTTATAGATATAAAGCGTTCGTATAGGAAATCCAGGTTTCTAAAGGTTGGAAGCCAACGGATTGATACAAGCTCATGGCTTTGGTGGAACTGTCAGCATCCACGCTTAGTTTTACGGCTTCGACGCCTTTGCTGTAGAGTTGCCGCATGGTGGCTAGCAGCATGGTTTTGCCCAAGCCACGGCGGCGGAAGTTGCGTCGGGTTCCCAACCACTTAATCCAGCCGACGTTTTCCCCCGTGCGAGCGTTTTCTTCTGGGTTAATATATCCGTATCCCAAAGCGGCGAAATCTCCTCGAGAGGAAACTGCAATCAGGTTGAGATCGGATTGGTTGTGGGGGTTAGAAAGCCAGCGTTGTAGGGTCGCTTCGTCGATGTCGTGGTGGTTCCAATGATCGCAAAAAGATTGGTTGAACAAATCCACCCAGGCTTTGATGTCGGCTTGGTTTTGGGATACGGAACGTAGGGTAAAGCCTTCCGGCATGGGTCGCGATTCTAGGGTATTGGGGGTGTCGTGTTTCATGGTTACGAAGGCC
Source organism: Geitlerinema sp. PCC 9228 (assembly GCF_001870905.1). Taxonomy (NCBI): domain Bacteria; kingdom Bacillati; phylum Cyanobacteriota; class Cyanophyceae; order Geitlerinematales; family Geitlerinemataceae; genus Geitlerinema; species Geitlerinema sp. PCC 9228. Next base: position 47,495 of record NZ_LNDC01000102.1, on the reverse strand, counting down.
CGATCGCGATGGAAGCCGTGGCGTTCTACCCAAGCTTGGCGGCTGAGGGTATCGTCACGAACGTCAGTATGCAAAACTGCGGGCAGTTGCTGTTCGCGACCCAACCACCGCATGCGACGTTCTGCCCAATCGATGATTTCCGATTCCAAGCCATCGCCACTTACTTGTGGGTGGGTAAAGAAAATCAACCAGCCATCAACGGTTTCTGGGGTATGAAAAACCAGCAGTTGTCCGAATCCTACGAGGTTGCCGTTGGCGTCTTCCCACAAGCGAATGTTGCGAGAGTTGTCCGATTCGGGTTCTGCGAGCATGGCTGGCAGTTCGCAGACGGAGGTGTCTCCGTCGAGATATCCGGTGGGGTTGGAAACTTCTACTAAATTGGTAATTTTACTTAAATCTTTGGCACCTAAATACGGGCGCGTCATTATCGTAGCCATAAAGATCGCACTCCCACTTTCGGAAGTGTTCCTCCTAAAATCTCAGCAAACTTGAATCTTCGACAGCTTGCGGTTGGCATGGAAAGTTTGCCGAACCACATCGGTTGGTGGAATTTACAGAAGCGATCGCTTTCTAACGGTAAGCAAACGATCGCGTTATGTCAATCCCGAGCAACCAAACAGGAAAATCTGGCTTTCCGGTGCAATTAAAAGTTTCCCAATGGGTTGTTCGAGTTTTTTTTTACTGGAAATCTGTTCCTGCCCTGGCATCTCTCAGGGCACGACCAAGCTGCGATGACAAAATTTCGGAACGGTCATAATTCTTGGTTTGCTATTGGTTTAATATGACTCCGGTCTCAAACTGGTACGGCCATTCCCGCCAAGCGATCGCGCTGCTGGCAACCTACGACACCGAAGTCCAGATGGGGTCGGCGACTCTCTGCATAGAAACGTATCCTGTAGGTTTCCCCCGACGGGGAAATCGCTCCTGCATACAAATGGGAATGAATGTTTGGCGACCGTTACTAGATTGTGTGGAAAAGCTTTGCTACGTCCAGGTGATAAAATTCACCCCCAATTAAGCGGTAGTATCTCTTTGACGCTCTCACGAATAGAATTTGTGAGATTCTCGCTTCGTTGGGTGTGCCTAGATGGACTCGCGAAAAGAGCTAGCCCATCCCCGGCGAACAGGGACCCTCAGCGAGCGTTTTCCGCCCTGCGGTGGACGTACTTTAATGCAAGTGTAGCACATTTTGACGGCGGCGGGGCCGCACGGGTTGCTTTTCATCCCTGCTGGGAAAGAGGCAGGGCCTTCAAGCGCCCATTTTTTTTTTCGTAACTGCTTGAAGTTTCCGTGTATGCGTACCTTGTTTCCCTATCCCAATCCATTGTACCAGAATCCACACCAAAGATCCGTAGCTCCAAGGATTGGTGGAATACATCCGGGTCAAACCAGGTCGCTGTTGTGTATCAATAATGGTAGTGTAGCAAAGGAATGTCTGCTTAGCTGTTTGTTTAGCAAAATTTTCAAATTTTGGGTTTTCCCGGTTGGGGGCCTAAAAAAAACCTCCGAGAAACCAACAGCTGGTTGCTTCTCGAAGGTTGTGCGATCGCAGGATTGCCAAGATAGGGATCCCCTCTAGAGATTAAAAGCGATCGCGATAGCCACCGCGGTTGTTGCGGCGACCGCCACCAAAGTTGGATTTGCGTTCTTCTCTTGGGCGGGCTTTGTTCACCCGCAGCTGCCTGCCCATCCACTCTGCTTCGTTGAGGGCTTCAATGGCCTTGTCTTCGGCGTCCACTTCCCACATTTCCACAAAAGCGAATCCCCGCGGACGGCCGCTTTCCCGATCGACGGGAATGGAAATATTTTTAATCCTGCCATAATCGGAAAAGACGGATTCCAGGTCAGCTTCGGTTGCCTGGTAAGATAAATTGCCAATGTAAATCGTCAAAGTTCTAGCCTCTTGCAAATACAAAAAATACGAAGAAATTTCTCTGTAGCTAGGGAAGTAGGTTGAGTACCTTCTTTCAAACCGCGCCGTTACCCGGAATGAACTTCCGTCTTTTCCTCAATGGAAACTTAGAACCTTTGCACCAGCGTTGTTGCGAAGAAATTCTTCCTAAATCGCCATAGCTATTGAGCCTATAGTTTTACATTAAAGCCTCCCAGACGCAAAGCTGTCAAGTCTCAAAGCGCAATCTTGCTACTAGGATTGTTCGATTTGGCGTACGGCAGTGAGGGCAGAATAGCTGACACCAGCGGTTCCTTCGCCGGGATGGGTAGAATCGCCCACCAGCCACAGGTCGGCTATGGGGGTTCTGGTTGCCAGAGCAAACGGACCGAAGGTGGATACCCGCTGCCCCACCCCACCGACCATGCCGTCTTCGCGGGCGGTAAAGCGTTGGAAGGTACGCGGGGTGGCTGCTTCTACGTGAACGACGGTCTCTTGATTGAGATGGAAATAGCGTTGCAAACGGGCGATCGCATCTTCGGTGTAGCGTTGTTTCAGTTGGCGGTACTCCTTGCATCGACGCCAGTTACGTACGTCGGTAAACGAAGAAGCGGTAATGGTGGCTTGACCCGTGGGGGCGCGACCGTCGCCTGGGTGGCTGACCGAGACGAACAGGGAATTGTTTTCCGCTACTTCCCGGTTGCCGTCATCCAAAAATTGCAAGTGGGAAGGGCAACCGGGGGGAATGGCGTCTTGGGTAACTCCCAGATAAACCACAAAAGCGCCAGAAGCCAGGGGCAACTTATCGATGCGTCGTCGGTAGCCGGCAGGGGCTTGTTCTCCCAATAGTTTGACCAAATTGGGGGCGGTAACGTTGGCGACGATGTGTTGGGCTTCGATTCGGTGGGTTTGGCCGGTTTTTTGATGGCATACGGTAACGGCAGTGGCTTTTTTTTGGTTTAGATGAATGCGTTCTGCAGTATGGCGCATGTAAAGCTGGCCGCCGTAGCGTTTCAAAGCGGTTACCAAGCGATCGCTGAGGGTTTGCATGCTACCGTGGAGGTGATACAGGCCGTAGGGTTCTTGGGACAATCCCAAAGCTGTAGCGGCGTACAGCAAAGCCGTTTCTTCGCTGTCTACCTGGGAATACAGTTTCAACTGCATATCTAAAAACGTTTTTAACCGGCGATCGCTTGCCAAACCGTATCCCCGCAACGCATCGGCGACGGAAAGAAACGTATAGGGCAAGGCGATCGAGGTTCGGGGTCGTATAGCTTGCAGCAGCTGCCACAAATCCCATCCATTGCGCGGCGGCAAAACCGGGTCGCGTCTTTGAAAGTCCAAACTGGCATCAAACAGGGTTTGGATGAGTTTCCAGAAGGGTTCGCTGCCGGGGAATTGTCTTTGGCGTTCCGCCTGCCATTGGGACCGTTGCCGCCACACGTTGATGGGTTGGCTTTCCTGGGGCAAGTAAACGCTGCAAGCGGGGTCGATGGGGGTGGCTGGGGGCAGTTCGGTTTCTAGTTCCGAGAAAATGCGGTGGTGGATGCCTCCTGGTTCCAAGCCGGCGACTTGAGTGGCCCCAACGTCAAAGGTGAACCCCCGACGCTTGAAGGTGGAGGCGCATCCTCCCGGTACGAAGGCTTGGTCGAAAACCAGAACGCGATACCCCCGTTTGGCTAGCAAGGCAGCTGCGGTCAAACCACCGATGCCAGCACCGATAACGACAATTTGAGTTTGGGTGGGATGGGTAAGAACAGTCACGGTCGGAAAATTTTTACATTTCTTAATATATTAATTTTATGGTAACGCGATGGCGCGATCGGTGGCAATGCTTGTCATATCGGGATTTTTGGCCGCCATCGTTCTCAAAAAGAGCTACTGACAGTTTTGGCGGTCGTGGGCCAAAATAAAAGCAACCCAATCCCAGATTGGCTAGAGAAAAAATATCAAACAAAAGGGGCATCCTGGCACTGGGAGAAAACGCTCTGTTTTTTAGGAAATTCCTAGAAAAAATATCCAGCAATGGCGATCCTAAAGAATTGCTAAAGATATGTTTCTCATTAGTTTTTTTTTAGGTTTGCGATCGCCCTTCCCGCATACCCAAGCATCAAACAGCCATATAATTAAGCGAATCCATCAATCCCCCTATTTTTTCGGTTTCATTATGATTTGGCACTCTCTAGGTGAAGGGATTTTCCGGGCAACTTGCTTGCCAGATTGGTATCAAAAGTCTTGGTGGGCTTTCACCGCCATCGGTAGTATTCTCCTGGCAACCACTGCCCAGGCAGGAGAACTAGACGCAGACAACAATTTAGAATTTCAACTCCAATTACAAACGGACGATTGGCAGCCAACACTGCAACTGGACTATCGCCGTGGCAATACCAATTACGGTAGCAATATTCACATTAACGATCGCGGCAATTTAAATTTTGGTTTTGATATTGAAAGGGTGCAAGAAAATATTCGCTACGGCGGGAAAATTGGTATTGATGTAGAAGGCAATTGGCAGGTAAAAACCAAATTTGGCGAAGAAGCAGAAGAACTTGCTTACGAAACTGTTTTATTGCTAGAAACGGGCGAAAATACGGCGGGATTTTTAAATTTAAACAACCTACAATGGAGTTTTGATGTAGAAAGTACTTGGCGCGGCGAAAACCACGAGTTTATCTGGAATAGCAGCCTCAACCATCAAGGGCAAGTAGACGGCAGTTGGGAAGCAGAATACAGCGACGAAACCGCGCGTTTTAGCGGTACGTTAAATGGCGATCGCTTTCAAGGAACTTGGGAAAGTGTGGAAGAAAACCGGGAATACAGCGGTGAATTGGTTGTGGATTTTGGCGATAGTTGGAAGTTACAAACCAACTTAGAAGGAACGGAGGATAATCTTAGCTACAGCGGCAGTTTTATCCTCAGCAGCGGTAGCGATCGCCAGGTGGCTTGGCAGCTAAGCTGGGAAGGAGAATATCAAGAAGTTCACGGAGAAGCAGAAGATAGAAATACGCGCTTGCACTGGACCACAGATTTGGGCAATGCCGCTGGATTTACCAGCGAATTTTTAGCAGAATATACGGCTCCCTACTCTAGTATAGAAGGAAGTTTTCACTTGCACAGTGCCGATTGGAAAATGAAGGGAAAAACGCAATTGGTTCGGGAAGAAAATACGACCGTTCGTTTAGGAGGAGAAGTAGGCAGCCAGCGGGGATACCAACTCCAAGCCAGAGGTTTGCGGGAAGATAGCAGAAACAAACTGGAAAGTACCATCCAACTAACCAACGGAGAGTGGGCAATTGAAAAACAAATTACCTACGCGGATCAAGATACCAACATTGATTTTCTTGCCAATTTAGAAGCAGCGGGTTCTTGGGAAGTGAAACTGGAACGGGAAGCCGATAAAGAATATCCCGATTTTCCGGGTACTTTTGCTTACGAAGCCAGTCAAGAAGCTGGCAACCAACAGGGGTTTACCATGGATACGGATTGGGAAATTCCGGCAGCTATGGGTCATTTTTCTCCCCTTTCTCCTAGCATTTCCAGCGAATAACAACAAGAACTTCTCCTTGGCAAAAAGAGTGATGGTATGGAGAGATACAGGGAGATGGCTGGCGAAAATGCATTTTTCACGGCCCTAAAGACTGGAGAAATTTTGCTATTTTGGATGGGAAAACAATTGCTACCACCAGGAAATTTGTTTATGGCGATCGCAAGCATCAATCCCACCACCGGCGAAACTCTGCAAACCTTTACCCCCCACAGCGATGCCGACATTGAAGACAAGCTAGCCGCGGCGCAAACGGCTTTTGAACGGTATCGTCGCACATCACTCGATCGACGCGCCCAGTGGATGCGTGCTGCTGCCGATCTGTTAGAGTCAGATAGTGGCAAATTTGCCCGTCTCATGGCTTTGGAAATGGGCAAACCCATCCAAGCTGCCGTGGGGGAAATTAAAAAATGTGCTTGGGTGTGTCGCTACTATGCAGATGAAGCCCCCAATTTTCTCACGGATGTATCCATCGATACAGACGCCCGTCACAGTTTTGTGCGCTACCAGCCTTTGGGGGCAATTTTGGCAGTGATGCCGTGGAATTTTCCTTTTTGGCAGGTGTTTCGATTTGCTGCCCCTGCCCTGATGGCGGGCAATGTGGCGGTTCTCAAACATGCTTCCAACGTTCCCCAGTGCGCGGTCACAATTGAGAAAATTTTTCAAGAAGTGGGCATGCCGGCAGGGGTCTTTCAAACCTTACTCGTAGAAAGCGATCGCGTGGAAAAAATCGTTGCCGACTCCCGCATTCAAGCGGCAACCCTCACCGGTAGCGAAGCCGCCGGCAGCAGTTTGGCAGCCACCGCTGGCAAGCATATCAAAAAGACGGTTTTGGAGTTAGGGGGTAGCGACCCCTTTATTATCATGTCCAGCGCTGATTTAGACAAGGCGATCGAGACCGGAATTCAAGCTAGAATGCTCAATAACGGGCAATCCTGCATTGCTGCCAAACGGTTTTTGGTAGCCGATGCCTGCGCCGATGAATTTCAACAAAAATTCCTGGAAAAATTTCAGACCATACAAATGGGCGATCCCCTGCTCGAAGATACGCAACTCGGTCCGCTTGCCACGCCGCAAATTCTCCAAGATTTGCACTGGCAAGTCCGAGAATCGGTGGAAAAAGGAGCCAAAATTTTATGCGGTGGCAGCCCCCCAAATGACAGCCAAGGCAATTTTTACCCGCCTACTATTTTAACCGATATTCCGATAGATAGTCCCGCCTATCGAGAAGAATTTTTCGGGCCGGTGGCTTTGTTTTTCCGCATACCGGATATCGACACCGCGATCGCAGTGGCAAACAGCAGTCCTTACGGTTTGGGGGCAAGCGTTTGGACCCAAGAAGAAACGGAAATCGAACGCTTTATTAACGAATTATCAAGCGGGTCCGTTTTTGTCAATGGCATGGTGAAATCCGACCCGAGATTGCCTTTTGGCGGTGTCAAACTTTCTGGATACGGCAGGGAGTTGGGCAGGGAAGGCATTTGGGAATTTGTTAATATAAAAACTGTCTGGATAGGCGAGTAAATACCCAGAATAGATTGCTAACTGTTTGAACGAAAACACAGGAGAGTTCAATCGTGAATACTGCCGAACTTTTAATTCAATGCCTAGAAAACGAAGGAGTGCAATATGTTTTTGGACTCCCCGGAGAAGAAAACCTGCACATTCTAGAAGCCATTAGAAAATCTCGGATTCAATTTGTTACCACCCGCCACGAACAAGGGGCAGCCTTTATGGCAGATGTATACGGTAGGCTAACAGGAAAAGCCGGGGTTTGTTTGTCCACATTAGGTCCTGGCGCGACCAATTTAATGACCGGCGTTGCCGATGCGAATTTAGATGGGGCACCCTTGGTAGCCATTACCGGTCAAGTGGGAACCGATCGCATGCATATTGAATCCCATCAATATTTGGATTTGGTGGCTATGTTTGCCACAGTTACCAAATGGAATGTGCGATTGGTTCGTCCTAGTATTGTGACAGAAGTGGTCCGCAAAGGATTTAAAATTGCCCAAAAAGAAAAACCCGGTGCCGTACACATCGATTTGCCAGAAAATATCGCCGCCATGGAAGCTAAGGGCAAACCGTTAAAACGGGATAAAAAAGAGAAAAATTATGCTTCCTACGAAAGTTTAAACGAAGCAGCAGCAGCAATTTCCCATGCTAAAAATCCTTTAATTTTAGTGGGCAATGGTGCTATTCGCAGCGATGCCAGTTCTGCCGTGACCGAACTAGCAACGCGGTTGAATATTCCGGTGGCAAATACCTTTATGGGGAAAGGCGCTATTCCCTATACTCATCCTTTGGCTTTGTGGTCGGTGGGATTACAAGATAGGGATTATATTAGTTGCGGTTTTGACCGTACGGATTTGGTAATTGCGATTGGCTACGATTTGATTGAATACGGTCCCAAAAAATGGAATCCCGACGGTACAATTCCTATCGTTCATATTGGCGCGACTCCGGCAGAAATTGACAGCAGTTATATTCCTACGGTAGAAGTTGTGGGAGATATTTCCGATTCTTTGACGGAAATTTTGCGCCGCTGCGATCGCCAAGGGAAACCAGACCCCTATGCAATTGGTTTGCGTTCGGAAATTCGTTCCGATTACGAAGAATATATTAACGATGAAAGTTTTCCCATCAAACCACAAAAATTAATTTACGATTTGCGTCAAGTTATGGGACCGGATGATATTACCATTTCCGATGTGGGGGCGCATAAAATGTGGATCGCGCGTCACTACCATTGCGATCGCCCCAATACTTGTTTGATTTCCAATGGATTTGCGGCGATGGGATTTTCTATTCCTGGCGCGATCGCGGCCAAATTGGTATATCCAGAACGCAAGGTAGTAGCGGCAACGGGAGATGGCGGTTTTATGATGAACTGTCAGGAATTAGAGACGGCTTTGCGCATGGGAACGCCTTTTGTTACTTTAATTTTTAACGATGGTGGCTATGGCTTGATTGAGTGGAAGCAAAAACATCAATTTGGCGATGCTTCCTTCGTTCATTTTGGCAATCCCGATTTTGTGAAGATGGCAGAAAGTATGGGATTGAAAGGCTATCGTATTGAGAAAACTAGCGATTTGGTTCCCATATTAGAAGAGGCGTTGGTTCAAGAAGTTCCGGCAGTAATTGATTGCCCCATTGACTATCGGGAAAATTTATTTTTAAGCGAAAAAGCTCAAAATATTCACTGTCAAACTTGAAATTGATGTACAATAAGACTATGGGTGGGCAGTACCCACCCGACAAATTCTGAAGGGATAAGCTTTTTCGTTTTTATGCAAATTGCCACTTGGAATGTGAACTCAATTCGCACGCGCAAAGAACAAGTTTTGCAGTGGTTGCAATCCCATCCTGTGGATATTCTATGCTTGCAGGAAACCAAAGTTACCGACGATTTGTTTCCGCGATCGCCTTTTGAAGAGCTAGGATATTATGTATACGTTTCCGGACAAAAAAGCTACAACGGCGTAGCCATTTTGAGTCGTTCGCCGCTGGAGAATGTAGCTACGGGGTTTGCCAATTTTTTAGGAGAATCGGTTGCCGAGTTTGACCGTCAAAAACGATTTTTAACCGGAACCCTAGACAACATGCGCATTGTGAATTTATACGTTCCCAACGGCGGCGAAATTGATAGCGAGAAATACGACTATAAACTCAAATGGCTGGCGGTTTTGTACGATACTTTACAAAAATGGCTGCAGGCGGAAAGCAATATTTTGGTTTGCGGGGATTTTAATATTGTATTGGAAGCGAGAGACGTACACGACCCGGATGTGATTGGCAAGCGAATTATGGCCTCGGATGCGGAACGAAAAGCATTGCAGCAATTGCTAGATTTGGGGATGGCAGATGCGTTTCGTAAATTTACCAGCGAGGGAGGTCATTACAGTTGGTGGGATTATCGTGGTGGCAGTTTTCGCCGCAACCGGGGATGGCGGATTGACCACCACTACCTCACCCCCAGTTTGCACGAACGGGCAACGGCTTGTTCCATCGATATCGAACCCAGGCGGCAGGAGAAACCTAGCGATCACGTTCCAGTAACTGTGGAAATTTCCTAGCAAAACACCTACAATGAAAGCGAATATGAGGAATCGTTTCTCTATTTTGACAGATATATGTTTTTAGTGACTGGAGCTACTGGAGGACTGGGTCGTCGGATTGTCCGCCAACTACGCGATCGCGAGTTACCCGTAAGAGCTTTCGTACGCCTCACTTCCAACTATAGCGAATTGGAACAACGCGGCGCTGAAATTTTTATCGGCGATTTAACCCGAGAACGGGACTTGCAAAGGGCCTGCCGCGGGGTAAAATATATTATCAGTGCCCACGGTTCCAACGAAGCCAGCGGCGGCGCAGCGGAATTGGACTATCGCGCCAACATAGACCTGATTGATTTTGCTAAGGAAGCATCGGTGGAACATTTTGTTTTTATATCGGTTTTAGGCGCGGACCGCAACTTTGAAGACTCGCCAGTTTTCAAAGCCAAGCGGGAAGTGGAAAAATACCTACAAGCCAGCGGTTTGCCATATACCATTTTGCGACCTTCTGGTTTTGCTTCCAATTTACTTCCTTTAGCAGAAAGACAAAGGGATACTGGCTTTTATTTGCTACTGGGAGACCCCAAAAATCGCACTTCCACGGTGAGTACCGATGATGTGGCGAAAATCGCCATTGATTCGGTGATGGTGGAAGCTGCCAAAAATCAAATTTTCCCCGTGGGGGGTCCAGAAATTATGACGCGCGAAGAAACGCCGCAAATTTTTGGTCGGGTTTTCCAGCAGGAACCAATTGTGGTCACCGTTCCCTTGTTTGTTTTTGATGGAATTCGCGATGCGTTTGGCATTGTCAATCCCGACTTGCAGAAATCTTTGGGAACCCTGCGCGTATTGCTGGCGAATGAATTTTACTGTACCCAGGAAGAAATAGAAACTTTAGAGTCTACTTTTAACATGAAGATGGAGTCTTTGGAGTCCTTTGTTCGTCGGTATCTAGGCAGTTAGAGGTGTAGAGAACATTTTGCTGCAGAAGCTACGCGAGTCTATCCCGCAGGTATTGGCGGGGTCTTTTTCTCCCGCTTGGTGGGGATGGGTTTTGGTTGGCGGGTTGGCTATGGGTCTGACGCCATCCCCGTTTGACTGGTGGTGGTTGGGATGGGTGGCGTTGGTTCCTTTGTGGCTGGCAATTCGCTATGAAAGCTGGCTGGTTGAGAAAAATTATCGTTTGGGTGGCTGGCGTTTTTGGCTGCGTTGCGGTTGGCTGGGGGGAATTTGGGGAGTTGGGTTTTACGGAATTGCTTTATTTTGGATAACGGGGGTTCATCCTCTGACCTGGATGGGGGTTCCCTTTTTTCCTAGTTTGGCGATCGCGATTTTTTGTTGGGTTAGCATTACCCTATGGGGAACGATTTTAGCAGTTCTTTGGGCAGGATGGCTGGCGGTGGGAGAAAGCGTTTTGAGAAGAATATTGCTACGCCAGAAATCCACCATCGCCGCTACGGTTTGGCGGGTTTTGCTGGCGGTGGCTTTGTGGGTGAGTTTGGAACATCTTTGGTCGCAGTCTCCTTTATGGTGGAGTTCCCTGGGATACAGCCAAAGTCCTCACAATTTGCCGATTTTGCATTTGGGACAAATTTCCGGTCCTACTATGGTAACGGCCGCGATCGCGACGGTCAATGGATTGCTAGCGGAAGGGATTTGGGAATTTCGCTGGGGAATTGCCAATGTACCGCCAAAACAACGTTATATTTTGATTGTAGCCCCCGCGATCGCACTTTTGGGATTTCACCTGCTGGGATGGCGTTTGTATGTCACTCCCCTCGTCAATACCAACGGCGAAGCTATACAAGTTGGTATCGTTCAAGGGAACATTCCCAACGAAATTAAATTAAATTCCCAGGGAGGCAGGCTGGCTTTACAAGGCTATACTAATGGATACCACCGGTTGGTCAAACAAGGGGTGGATGCGGTTTTAACGCCAGAAACGGCACTACCTTTGATATGGACCCATTCTAATCGCCAGAACAGTTCCTTTCAACAAGCAGTAAAAGCAGAAAAGGTGGTGGCGTGGTTGGGAACGTTTTTCCCGAAACCTTCCGGCTATAGCAATAGTTTGCTGACGCTAACCGGCGATGGGGAAATTTACAGCCACTACGATAAAGTGAATTTGGTTCCTTTGGGAGAATATATTCCCCTGGAAAATTGGTTGGGAGAATTCATTTCTCGCCTGTCGCCTTTAGAAGCCAAATTAAAACCGGGTTCGCCGCAGCAAATTTTCCATACTCCCTTCGGCAAAGCGATTGTGGGAATTTGTTACGACTCAGCGTTTTCCGAACATTTTCGCCGGCAAACTGCAAATGGGGGCAAATTTATTTTAACAGCTTCCAACGACGCTCACTACGCACCTTCCATGCCGGCACAACACCACGGTTTGGATGTGATGAGAGCAATCGAAAGCGATCGCTGGATGGTACGCGCTACCAATACTGGTTATTCTGCTTTTGTGGACCCCCACGGCAGAACCTTATGGATTTCACCATTGAACCAGTACGCTTGGCACTATGATACCATTTATACGCGCCAAACGCAAACTTGGTACGTCCGCTGGGGAAATTGGCTGTTGCCTGTCTGGTGGCTTTTGCTGTTGGGAACGACTACATACATTCTTTCCGAATCGCCACGATATTTTGAAACCTAAAAATTTCGCAAAGCAAAGGTTCGTAGGGTTCTAGGGAAACCAGACCGCCATTAGGTAATATCCGAAACAAGCAATAGCCTTTTAAGAGATTTTGGAAATCTTGGAAAAATACGCGCGTGAAGACATTCATGGAGTTAAACTCAAATTGAATCATATCGATCGCTCTGTTACGGATAGCTTCCTGACAGCCTAAGAGAACTTTAAATTCATACCCTTCGGTGTCAATTTCCATGAGGTTAATTTGGGTGATATTGCACTCTTGAATAAAGCGATCGATGGTAGTGCTTTGAATTTCCCAAGATTGTACGTTGGGTTTGTGGTGGATTTTGTCGATCGCGCCTTCACATAAAGAAGCCAATTCCGAACCTTCCTCAGAATAATCGTAGAGATTGAGGTTGCCTTCCACGTCGCTACAAGCTACATTTTTAGCTGTGTAAGCATATTCGGCGGCGGCTGTTTGTAGATGCTGAAATGTTTTGGGATGCGGTTCAAATGCGTAGACGGTAGCATGGGGATAGAGCTTTTTTAAGCGATTGGCATATTCTCCCATATGGGCACCAATATCCAGGAAAACTGGATATTCGCTTTGGGAGACAATCTTTTGAACCCATTTGCTTTTTAAAAAGGCTGCTTCGCCGCTAACTTTGATGTTTTCATAGTTATGAACGCCCAGACTTCGCAATACAAAAAATAAAGCGGTTGTATTCAACTTGTAAAAAATTGGTCTGCCTAGCAAAAATCTGTGGGTGTTTTTTACAAGTCCTTTAACAGAAGTTGTTGGAAGTTGAACTTTGGTTTTAGCCATTGTATACAGCTAGGTATTTTTTTATTCGGACAATAGCATACTCTGCTTGGGCTGGCAAGTATACGACCGATAGGGGAATTATCTACGGGATAGGGATTTGCGTGGCAAGGTTGCGAGGCATCAATAATAATTTTTGTGAAATTCTGTCGCTATCGCACTGGTTTTTCGGGATATCTCCGGTTTTAATGGAAGTGGAGAAATATGCGCTCATGATGGAGGTTATCATGGATGATAGCAAAAGCGATCGCGAAGATATTGCTATTTCTCAATCTTGGCTGCGAACTTTCCATATCTTGACCATTACGTTGGTAACTCTCTTCGGCGCGTTTAGTTCTTGGCAATCCCAGCAAATCAACCAAAAAGTACAACAACTAGAGCAAAAATACGAACATTCAAGAGAATTTTCCACACAAGTTCTGGACTTAATTGAAATTCTTTCCCAAACGCAAACGGAAGCTGAAAAACGTAAAGCCAGCATGGCATTGATTGGGTTATATCCCCTAACCGAAGCAGACCAAGATAAAAAACGATTGTTGGTGCATTTGGCAGCAGCTAGTCGCGAACCTACTCTTATTCAAACTTTGGATAGCATTCTCCAAGCAGATGAAAAAGCCAGGGAAATTGCCAACTCGCCAGGCATTCGTCCTCTTTTGCTTGCCTTTGCGAACGAAAATGAACGGGATACTACTATTCCTGAAAGCAACCAACCCAGTGCAGATATCGATAACCAGCCGAACAGAAATTCTGCCATCTTACAATACGTAACTACTGAAAAACAAGATGGCATGATGTATTTAGGAAAAGTGCGATCGGGAAATAATATTTTAGAAGATTGTGGTATTGAACCGAAAACGATTCCCCAAGCTGGAAATGAAGTAATAATGACAAGGAACACCCATTTACGAGAAGATATTCTGGGAGAAATTCTTGGTGTTGTTTCTAAAAACTCTAAAGTCAAAATTTTAGATAATACCAAACAAGTCCCAATTGGCAATACGGAATATAATGCTGTTTGGGTAAGCGTAGAAATTCTATCCCAAAATTTAAGCAGGTAACCCAATTTTCTTAAAAGTTTGCAAGAAATAATTGAGGTTTTATTGCAGAGGCGCTTCGCGAAGTAACCCCGCCAGGGCAATTAGAAAATTCCAGAAAATCATTGTTTTTCAGAAATGGTACGATACGATCTGATACGGAGGGAAAATCGTGAAACTACCGGTTCAATGGATTTCCCAAGCAGCGATCGCGCGTTTGGCCATTCTAGCTGGCATAATAGGAATGGCGATCGCATTACCATGGTTTGTTATGTTGCGCATGCCGGGAAAAAGCTACCAAGGGGAATTACCGCCGCTGACGTCGGCACAAAGCGACCTCGCTGCCGAGTTGCGGCAGGATGTTATCATGCTAGCGGAGGAAATTGGCATTCGCAATTATAGCGATCGCGAGGGATTGAACGCCGCTGTCGAATTTATCGAAACGGAATTTCGCCAGGCAGGATATACCGTCGAACGTCAACAATACCAAATCGATGGCAAACCATTTTCTAATCTAATTGTTGAAATTCCTGGAACCAAGCATCCCGACGAAATTGTGGTAATTGGCGCGCATTACGATTCGATTTATGACTCGCCGGCAGCCAACGATAACGGATCGGGAGTAGCGGCAACGCTGGCATTGGCGCGTCGGTTTGCTGAAGTTCCCAGCGATCGTACTTTGCGGTTTGTAGCATTTGTCAACGAAGAACCGCCATTTTTCCAAACCGAACAGATGGGAAGTCTGGTTTATGCCAAAAGATGCCGGCAGCGAGAAGAAAATATTGTCGTCGCCATCAGTTTGGAAACCATCGGCTACTATTCCGATGAAGCTGGCAGCCAGCAATATCCGCCACCGCTAAATTTATGGTATCCCAGCCAGGGAAATTTTATTGGATTTGTGGGCAATATAGATTCTGGCGATAGGGTTCGCGAAGCTGTGGGAACTTTCCGCGATCGCACTCAGTTTCCTTCGGAAGGCGCAGCTTTACCCAGCGATTTACCTGGTGTAGGTTGGTCCGACCACTGGTCGTTTTGGCAGCAAGGCTATCAAGCGCTGATGGTGACCGATACCGCACCATTCCGCTATCCTTACTATCACACCATCGAAGATACGCCAGACAAAATTGATTATAACAGATTTGCGCGGGTTGTGGATGGGTTGGTTCCCGTGGTGGCTGAGTTCGTCGGCGTATCGCCAGCGGAGATGGAAAACCGGGAATCGAATTTTTGAACGACCGGTACAAAATCCGCCATCGAACAATCCGTCTGCATTTCCCACCGGGTTGCTACAGCAAATCCCGATTGCGCTTTAACGCCTCTTGCAGATATTTTATCGCCTTTTTCAGGTTTTCGATTTTCTCTTTGTTTTTCTTCTTATCAACCAGCAACTCATCCAGTTTATCTTCCAAAGAACGAATGGCTTGTCGTTGTTCCTTGATAATTTCTTGCGCCTTGCGGATATCCTGTTGTACGTCAACCAACTCTTTCATCACCACTTCCAGTTTAGCAGCTTGCGTCAGTGCTGCATCCGGCGATCGCGCCAACAAAGAACCCATACCAGCGCCAGCGCCACCGCCTAAAATCGCGCCACCAGCCACTAAAACAGCAAATCCGCCAGCCATGCCAAAACCTCCCGCAGCAATCGCGCCACCCCCCAGCGCCGCCAAAACGGCCGATACAGCCGCCGCACCCGACAATCCCGGTGCTAAAATAGGAGCTAACAATGCTGCGATCGCCGGTGTAAAGAAAGCCGTAGCCACCACCAAAAGCAAACCGCCAACCAATCCCCCACCTAGCAAATTGGTCCATTGACCGCTAATGCCTTCCATAGCTTTTTTATAGTTCTCTTGAAAACGTTGAACGCAATCTGGGGGTAATCCCATGGCTTTGGCGAGGGATTGGCAGTATTTGTTTTTAATATGGGAATCCGATAATTTTAGCTTTTCATATTGGCTGTCTTGGCTGGATTGCAGGGAATAGTAAGGAACAAAAAGGGTTACTTCCAGCAAAATAAACAGTTTGGTGAGTTGACTGCCTGGCGTTTTCTTTATATTACGTACCCGATTGAGGAGGGTTTCGGTATCGGTAATGAGATGGCAGTCAAAACTTGGTTGCTGTTGCTGTTTGGCTTGGTTGGATAAAAAGAGTTCGGTGGAATTTTGAAAGGATTGCAGCCATTGCTTTTTGATATTTTGGTATTTGCGATCGCGCGTATCGCGAACATCTCTTAAAGTCAAGAAATATTGCAAGCTAAACATCAACCGAGTTTCGTCTAAATTGAGTCCAAATTCCTCCATACTTTTGCTTCTCCTCCTTCATTGATTCCGCAATTGTTCTAAGTCAGCCTCTATTTCTAAATCCCGAAACTTCAATTCGGTTGCGTTGAGTCCATAGGAATCTAGTAATAACTGAATTTTATCAACTCCTTCTAAATTGGGTGTGTTAGAAAAGATATCGATTAAACGCTTGGTAGAATGAACGGTGGCAACAATTGTTAGAATCGGCGCTGAGGCTGTTATTGCACTTATGGCAGCTGGACCCACGACCGGTGTTATTGTAATGACTGACATCCCCCCGACAATAACAGATGAAATTACCCCAGCTTCGATCGCTTGGGAAAGAGTATCTTGAAGTCCTTGCTCAACCGTTTTCTCTCCTCTTTGAATGGCAACCAAATTTTCTAGTCCGCTCAATCCCCCTTCAAATAAAAAAGCCATTCCGCCAGCTTTCGCTGAGTTTTGAATGATAATTGGTGTATAACTATAATAAAAATTTCGCTGTACTTGGCGAACAACGCTCACATCCAAAATTTCCTTGGGGATTGTATTTTTGCCCCTGCGAGTTTCATTGAGTAAAGTGCGTTCCCCATTACCGTTCCAGATGGAAGAATTGCTTCCATTAGATTTTGGTGGCGGCATACGGAGGTTTTGAGCGGCAAACCCGGCATTTTGGGAATTATCTGGAAAAGTGCGATCGCTGGTTCTATGGGAATCTTTATAGGTCGCTGCTGAAGAATTGCTTGTCAAGCGATGGATTTTTTGGTATAGTTGTTCTAAAATATTGGCTATATTTTTTTTAAAATACACTGTTTCCCCATCGAGGCTATCTTTTGGTGCTTTCTCGATTTTTTGCTGGAACCAAATGGCTACGATCCTAGCACCATCTTGATTTGTGGCATAAAGGTGTTTGCAAATAAATTGCACTTGTTGGTGAACTTCGCTCTGTTTGACCACGGAACTTGACTGCTGTTGCCATTGCCGGCGTTTTAAATTTACGTAGCGTTGGAGTTTCTTGAGTTTTACGGTGGATGGAGAGGGAGAAGACATCACGCAAATGTGCTGGAAACGTTGGTTTATTGTAGCATTTTGGATGCTTTTTGCCAAAAATCTTGACTTTATTGCGTTGCAGGTGTTTTTAGGAACAAGCGATCGCCTTTTTGCTCCTATGGTTTATTTGGTAGCCTGGGAATTTTCTGCATTTTGCCGGGCGTATTGTAGATATTTCTGATACTCTTTTACTTTTTCCTGTGCTATTTCGTGTTTGTCGCTAGAGGAAGGAACGGATTTCATCCCCGCGATCGCTTTTTCCCATAAATCGGCTACTTGGCTCCACTGTTGTGGGGTTTCCGCCGTTTGCGCCTGTTCGGCTGCTGACATGGCATCGTTGACCGCATCGCGGAAGGAAGGTTGAGGAGATGCCTGGGAAGTAGATTCTGACATTTGGGGAACTGATTCCGGGGTTGGTGTTGCCAGACGCTGTTGGTGGTATCGACCCAAATAATAGCTGCCCACAGAAAGGGCGATCGCTAAGAAAAATAAGCTAACATACAGTACCATGGAGCGTTTGGCAAAACTTTTTTGGGCACCTTGCTGCAAAAAAGCCAAATCTTTTTCTTTTTGGTCGGTAGCGTTCCCATTTGGCGCGCGTAGAGAGTGGAGTTCTTCCTCAAGTTCCCTTTGCTGCCAGGAGTGTTCGTCTTCATCATCCGAGTGGGAACGTAAGGAAAATAGCTGCTGTTGGGAAAGCATAGGTTTGCCTTTGCGATTGGCAACCATCCAATAAAACAATCCCGTTATAGCGGCTAGCAATACCAAAATACCGAAAACTGACATGAAGTCACCCTACCTACCAACTTGGCTATGCTACTTTCCTTTAGAATAGCAGTTTTGGCTGGTTGGCGTAACGTACTTTCAAACCAACCGAACCGCGCTTGTGTGGATTCCCCAACTGCTTGGTTCCCTGCAAACTTGCCGCTAGGAACGTTAAAATCTTAATAGAAGTTAACAAAACACCATAGCATTCTCAGAAAATGTTGAACCTTATCGAAGCTACTAGAAGGTATTGGAAAAAGCTCGACGATTTGGAAGCAGCCTACAAACGCGGTGAAGTTTCGTTGGAAGAAGTAGATGCCAGAGTCGAGGAACTCATGCAAGAATTGGGGCAAGAACGTCGGGAAAGCTTCCACGTTCTCATCGAAGGTAGCAAACATCTGTGGTACCAGCAGCGGGAATTGATTCTGGGTGTTGCTTTTGTAGGAATTGTGGCTTACGCTTGGCTCCTACAAACCCTGTGAGCTTGCCTTCCCTAGCAAGATTGGGGGATGGAAATTTCACCGGCATCAACTTTCAGAATTTGCGACGTCTGCAACCAATGAGCGTCAAAAGCTTCTAAGTGGGTGGCGGTAACCAGAGTTTGGAACCGTTCCTGAATCGCTTCTAAAAGTTGGTGCTGGCGGTTGGGGTCTAGTTCTGCCAATACATCGTCTAGCAGTAACAAAGGAGGTTCCCCCACCACTTCTTCAATGAGTTGCAGTTCGGCTAATTTGAGGGATAGCACCAGAGTTCGCTGCTGCCCTTGAGAACCAAATTGTCTCACTGGCATCCGGTCGATGGCAAATGTAACCTCATCGCGATGGGGACCAACTAGAGTGGTGCCTTGAAATTTTTCCGCGATCGCTTTTTCTTCTAGCTGGTATAGAAACTGTTTTTGAATTTCTTCTGGGGATTCTACCGCCGCATTATCGGATTTAACATTGGGCGTATAATGAATTTCTAAATTTTCTTGACCGCCACTGATGGCATGATGCCATTTGCTAGCAATGGGCGTCAAACGAGACAAAGCTCGAGCGCGCCTGCGCATGACTTGCGTACCTGCTGCAGCAAGTTGGGCATTCCACAGGGCAATATTTTCGTTACGCTCTCCTTGGGGATGGATTTCGCCACTGGTTAGTTGCTTTCTGGCTTCTTTGAGTAAAGAGTTGCGCTGCCGCAAA
This sequence comes from Geitlerinema sp. PCC 9228, assembly GCF_001870905.1. Taxonomy (NCBI): domain Bacteria; kingdom Bacillati; phylum Cyanobacteriota; class Cyanophyceae; order Geitlerinematales; family Geitlerinemataceae; genus Geitlerinema; species Geitlerinema sp. PCC 9228. The sequence continues at coordinate 28,241 of NZ_LNDC01000102.1, read as the reverse complement.
ATTCGTTCGTAGCGATCGCGGATATGAGCGTAAAAAGGCTCCAACTGTACTAATAAATTATCCAACCAATGGCGGCGCTGGGCAGGGCTACCCCGAACCAAATCCAAATCCAAACTAGAGAACTGCACCACCTTTAAATAGCCTAAAAACTCCCACTGGCGGCGCAAATTGGTACTGTTGACCGCCACCGTACGCCGGCTGTTGGCACGCAGGGTTACTGCCAAATCCACCTGGGAAGCATCCCGTTGCACCTGCGCCCGAATTTTACCCGTTTTTGCCCCTTCGCACACCAATTCGCGATCGCGGGTACTGCGATAACTTTTCAGCAACGCTAGAAAAGCCACCGCCTCCAGCAAATTTGATTTTCCCTGGGCATTCGCTCCCACGAGAATGGTTTTTGGTGCCGAAAAAGTCACCAACTGCTCTTGGTAGTTGCGAAACTGCCGTAAATACAAAGTTTGTAAGTACATTGTTAATACGTATAATCCCGGAGGAAGTAGCGGTGGTGGGGAAAAAGACCAACCGCTTGTTTTTCAGCCAGTTATAGCGATCGAGGGCTAGGTTTTGCGCCATCGCAAATAGATACGGCGTACGATTTTTTCCAGTTCGATCCAGACAAACATTAAAGCACTGAAGCCAAAGCAAATGGCCAGTTCCGTAGGATTGAGCCATTCCGTACCGAAGAAATCGCGCAAAGGCGTTATGTAAATCAGCATTAGCTGCAACACCGTCGTCAGCAGCACCGCCCCCAGCACGTATAAGTTGGAAAAAGGATTGGTCTCCAAAGTAAGTCGGTGGGAACGAACCGCGATCGCGTGCCCCATCTGGGCAATACACAGCGTGGTAAAAACCATGGTTTTCCAGCGTTCCGGGTCGCCGGATACCTGAGCGTGGTAGTATGCCCATCCCATAAGCGTTAGCGTCAAAATGGTAAAAATCACGCCAATGCGCACAATATAAAAGCCCAACCCGCGGGCAAAAATGCTTTCGCGGGGGTCAAAAGGCGGTCGTTCCATCACCCGGGGTTCCGGGGGTTCCAAAGCCAACGCCAGCGCCGGCAAGCCATCGGTGACCAAATTCATCCACAGAATTTGTAGGGGAGTCAGGGGCACATCAGCAACCGGGAGCAGCAAAGGTGCCGCCGCCACGGTAAACACCTCGCCAATATTGGACCCGAGAATATATTTAATAAAACGGCGAATATTGGTGTAAACCACCCGACCTTCTTCCACCGCTGCCACAATGGTGGTGAAGTTATCGTCCAGCAATACCATATCGCTGGCTTCCTTGCTCACATCCGTACCAGTAATGCCCATGGCAATGCCAATATCTGCTTGCTTGAGCGCCGGGGCATCGTTAACCCCATCCCCAGTCATAGCCACAATTTGGTCCTGTTTTTGTAGGATTTGGACGATGCGCAGCTTGTGTTCGGGTGCCACGCGGGCACATACACTGACACGAGCAATGTGTTTTTCTAATTCCTCCGGCTGCAGGCGGGCAATCTCTTGTCCGGTTAAGATTTCATCCCCAGGTTTGTAAATCCCTAGCTTTTGCGCGATCGCTACAGCCGTAAGTTGATGGTCGCCAGTAATCATAATCGGGCGCATCCCCGCATGGCGGCAGCGATCCACCGCATCTTTTACTTCCAAACGCGGGGCATCCAGCATCCCCACCAATCCCAGCCACACCAGTTCTTGTTCGGCAGTCTCTTCCTGTTCGGGATTGGGCATTTCCGACAGCCACTTATAAGCCAACCCCAGAACCCGCATGCCTTCAGTCGCCAGTTGGTCGTTGCCCTGAAGAATTTCTTGCTTCCACACATCTTTGAGGGGTTGTACCCCTGCTTCCCCACCAATATAAATGCTGCCGCAGCGTTCCAGCATCAGTTCGGGGGAACCTTTGCTAAGCATAATGTATTCCGAACCGGCGCTGAGAAATTTTGCCAGTTGGTCGTTGCCCAATTTTTGCGGTTCTTGTGGTTGACAGATAACGCTCATGCGCTTGCGTTCGGAGGAAAAAGGAAATTCCGCCACTCTGGGGAGCACCTGGTTGAGGTCGTTGTATCGGATGCCGCCTTTTCCCGCTAGGGAGAGCAGGGAACCTTCGGTGGGGTCGCCGAAAATTTTCCATTCCCCCGCTTCTAAATTGAGAACAGCATCGTTACAGGCTACCCCAGCAAGCAGCAAAACCGGTAGGGTGGCTTCTTTCTCCGGCTTGACTTCCACGCCATCGTCTGCGCTCAAAAATTTCCCCTCGGGTTCGTAGCCTTGACCGCTCACCTGCAAAGAACTGGTCGCGGTGCGTATCCGTTGGGCAACCATTTTGTTTTCCGTGAGGGTGCCGGTTTTGTCGGAGCAAATGCTGGTCACCGAACCCAGGGTTTCTACCGCTGGCAGTTTGCGAATGAGAGCCTGGCGGCGCACCATGCGTTGGGTGCCCAAGGCAAGGGTGACGGTAATCACCGCTGGCAGCCCTTCGGGAACCACCGCCACTGCCATACTGAGGGAAATTTCCAGCAACTCGCGGAAGGCAGCAATTTGCCAGATGGAACCGCCCACAACAACCAGGGCAACCAGAATCATGGAGCCAGTAACGAGTACGTTGGCAAGTTGGTCCATACGCTGTTGCAGAGGAGTGGCTTCCGCTTGTACCGACTGCAACATGGCGGCGATACGCCCCAGTTCCGTGCGCATGCCGGTGTTGGTGACCACGGCTTTGCCCCTGCCCTGCATGATTTCTGTGCCTTGGAAGACCATGTTTTTGCGATCGCCGAGGGGGGTGTCGGCTTCTAGCTGGATATCAGCTTTTTTGCTGCTGGGGTTGGCTTCTCCGGTTAAAGCTGCTTCGCGCGCTTGCAGGTTGGAAGCTTCTAGCAACCGGGCATCGGCAGCTACCTGGGCACCGGCTTCCAGCAAAATAATATCTCCAGGAACCAGTTCCCTGGAGGAGACTTCCATGATTTGACCGTTGCGAATGATACGCACTAGAGGAGCAGAGAGGCGTTTGAGGGCAGCGAGGGCTTTTTCAGCACGGCTTTCCTGGAGGAATCCCAAAATGCCGTTTAAGATGACGATGAGCAAAATGGCGATCGCATCTTTGGGAAAATTCTGGGCTTGCAGGTCCAAACTTCCCGAAATTAGGGCAACGGCGATCAGCATCAGCAACATGATGTTTTTGAACTGATCGATGAAAATGGTGAGGGCACTACGCCCTCCCGCTTCTTGCAGTTCGTTGGTACCGTAATTGCGCGTGTAGGTTTGAACTTGACTTTGGGTTAATCCATTGGTGCCATCGCTGTTGAAATGGGAAAGCACATCTTTGGGGGATTGGCTGTGCCAACACGGTTCGGTTTCTGCCAGCGGCGCTCGGGAAGGAGGCATTTGGGCACTAGAGGTCATGGGTGATTTCTCGTAAGCGGCTTCGTTCCTTATTGGTGACCGAGGTTCGGTGGGGTGGTTTGGCTGTGAACCCCGCGTTCGAGGTGGGTTCATCCTAAACAAAGAAAGCGATCGAGACAAGATGGGTCGCCCCAGTTGGAACAGATGCAAACTGTGGCTGCCTTGTCTTCTTTACCTATTGTCGCTAGAAATGGGGGCACTAACCAACTGCATGTCAAAAACCCTAGCAAAATGATGGGCAACTTGCTGGCGTACTTGGTTTAGGGAAATATCTGGAATCCATTGTGCCAAAGAACCCACCGGGCGATCGGTAATACCGCAAGGGACGATCGCTTCAAACCCCCACAAATCGGGGCATACGTTGAGGGCAAAACCGTGCATGGTCATCCAGCGAGTGACTTTAATGCCAATGGCTGCTACTTTGTATCCTTCCACCCAAACGCCGGTGTATCCTGCTTCGCGATGGGCAGAAAGTCCGCAATCTTCTAAAACCCGAATGAGCACTTCTTCGAGCTGGCGCAGGTACCAATGCAGGTCTTGCCGGTGGTGGCGGAGATTGAGAATGGGATAGCCCACCAGTTGCCCGGGACAGTGGTGGGTTACCTCACCACCCCGTTCGGTGCGATACACTGGATAGTAAGTATGCTGGTGTATGAAGTCCGGATTGGATCCGGTGCCTAGGGTGTAGACGGGGGGATGTTCCAGCAAAATGAGCACGTCGTCTAGATCTGGGTTTTGCTGGCGTTGTTCCAAAAGTTCTTGCTGCCAGCGCCAAGCCTCTGGGTAGGGGATTTTTCCCAGTTGGTAAAGCCAACAACGTCGTTTTTCGAGCATGGAAATGTACGAGGGCGATCGCTATATACAATTAAGGACAAAAAATCAAGGGGAAATTTTACATATGGGACAAAAATTTCCTAAAAAAACATAACAAAATCTCAAGGAATGAAAAGTATTTTAAACACACCAACGGAGGCTTTGTTTTCTACAATACAAGGTGTTAGGGTAAATATAGGATCGATTTCAGGGCACGGATCGAACTCGCCATCAAGACTTGCTCCCTTTTGATAAAGGAAGTTTTATGACAGGAGATTGATGTTCGAGGCGATCGCGCTCGCGTACTTTTTGTTAGGAGAGTAGCCGCTTTAAAAAAGCATCTAAAGAACTATTTTTCCAGTCAAAAACCTGCACTGCCCCTGGCATTTGACAGTCAACGGGGAAAGGTTTTTATACTCTTTTTTTGCTTCTAGCAGAAAAACCATCGTACAATACTTGAATTGCAGGAGGGTTGTGGCTGGAAGCACTCTCCAAATTTCGGCACCGTTTGTTGGTTTCCCCCTGGCACGGGAAAAAACGGGCAAATGAACCAAGTGTATAGGGAAGCGGCAACACCCGCCCCGCTCTCCCCCCAGGTTAACCGCTGGATTTGAGGGAACGAAGCGTTGGCACGCTTGGCTTGTAGCCCACCTCAGCCACCGTTGGTAACAAATGGGTTGTTTAGCGGGAGGATTGATTTATGAAGCTTGTTATTCACGGCAAAAATATCGAAATTACCGACGCTATTCGCGAATACGTGCGTCAAAAGCTAGAAAAAGCTGTTAACCATTTCCAAAACATTACCATGGAAGTGGACGTGCATTTGTCCGTAGCACGCAATCCCAGCATTAACAACAAACAGACGGCGGAAGTGACAATTTTCGCCAACGGCACGGTTATTCGCGCTGAAGAAAGCAGCGAATCTCTCTACGCTAGCGTCGATCTCGTCAGCGATAAGATTGCCCGACAACTGCGCAAGTATAAAGAAAAACGCAACAGCAAGAAAAAGAAACACCACCAACCCAAAACCAGCGAAATGCTTCCCGATCGCCCTGTGGAAAACGATCTAGTTGGCGATCGCGCGCCGGAGCTGCCAGAAAGTGTGGTCCGTACCAAATACTTTGCCATGCCTCCCATGTCCGTACAAGAAGCTTTGGAACAGTTGCAACTGGTGGACCACGATTTTTATGTTTTCTGCAACCAGGAAACCGGCGAAATCAACGTCATCTACGAACGCAACCACGGTGGCTACGGTTTGATACTCCCCCGGAAGAACAACAACGGCGCTCAGAACGGTTATTCAGCCAGCCAAGCTGAAAAAAGCGATGCCTCGTCAGTAGCGAACAGGTAAAGGTGCCCGTCGGGTGGGGATGCCCCACCCGATACCACTTTAATAGGGAGGTTCGCTATAAAGATCCTTCGCAAAAGAATAATCGTAGGAACTGGAATTGTCAGCGAAGGAACCTTCCTCGTCTCGCTCTTTACTGGTATCCTTGGCATCTTGCAGGAAATCTTGGTACTCTTCAAACGCCTGGCGCAGCACTTGCGAGGTGGGCGAGTTGGAAGGAATTAAATAGTTTGTAATATTGCTCCCGGTGGGATGCTCGAAATCCACCGTGGTTGCCACCAAAGCTCTGGCACTGCCGCTGCCTTTTTCTACTGCATCGAGGAACGGACAGAAAATGCCATGTGCGTGAAATAGAGCGCTTTTCGGCATGTAGGGTTGACCCCGAAATTCGGCATAAGCCTGTTCTAACTCGTGCGTAAACCCTTCTCCTTTGACGCCTTGTCGGTAGCCGTAAGCAATACCAAAGCTTGCACCAGCCGCACCGCTGAGGGTCATGCGCAAAGGTTCCTGATGTAGGAGTTCTTTGTTTTCTCCCACCAGAAAAATTAAATAGCGGGTAAACGGTTTAAACCGTTGGCGATCGGCAAGAAAATCTTCATAATGGTCTGATAAGCGCCCCACGGTCATGCCAGTTTCCCGTTCTTTCAGGGAAATGGGTCCGCGATGCAAAACCAACAAACGCGGCGTTGTGGTCATGTGCAGTTTGACAACTTCCCCAGAGCTAAATTCGTACTCCACTTCTTCCCATTCGTCTGTTAGCTTCACCCGAGCCGCTTTCTTATTCTCTTCGGAAATCGCTAATCCGTAAGGTTGAATTTCCCCATGACGCACCACAGGGTTAATCATTTGGCACCAAGGCAACACCGCTGATGGGGGCGCGTTAAACTGTTCGTCTTCAAAGTCAAATTCCAAGTTGGTAGCCATTATCTTCCCACCTGCAATCTCGTTGGCTCTCAGCTTAGTATAGGATTTTAGGGGGAACCATTTTATAACAAAATATAAACAATGAACCAGATCCAAAACACCTGGCCGTGCCAGCATACCTTAGAAGCACACTCAGCCGCTGTTGTCTCCTTAGATTTCAGTCCCGATGGTCGGTGGCTGGCAAGTAGCAGCATCGACGGCACGGTACAATTGTGGCAACTACCAACGACGCCATCAGAAACCTTTGAAGAAGGTCCGATTTTGGTGGGTCACGACGATTTCGTCAATGCCGTTGCTTTTTCTCCTCAGGGTGACTGCATTGCCAGTAGCGATTCTGAAGGTAGAGTCAAGGTTTGGGAGTGGGAAACGGAGTCGGGAGAGGAAATTGCCACCCTAGCCGTTCACCAAAAACCTGTAGAAGCGATCGCATTTCACCCTCAAGGAAAATTCCTGGTCACCGGTAGCTGGGATAAAACCATCAAACTCACCGAACTCAAAACCGGCGAACTGCAAGCAACTTTCACCGGTCACCGCCAACCCATTGTTTCGGTGGCTTGTTCCGCTGACGGTCAAATGCTCGCTAGTGGTAGCTGGGATTTAACGGTGAAATTGTGGAATTTAGAAACTGGCGAAGCCACGGCAACCCTTTCCGGTCACCAAAATCCCATTGAAGATATTTGTTTCCATCCACATCGGGACTTGTTGGCTAGTGCGAGCTTAGACGCTACGGTAAAATTATGGCACACCCAAACCGGAGAACTCGTCCATACCCTCGCCGAACATACCGATGGCGTTCGCGGTATTGCTTTTTCTCCCGATGGTCGGTGGCTAGCTAGTGCCAGCGTGGATAAAACGAGCAAAATTTGGGATATGTCGGCAGCCGAACCAACTGTGCAGGCTACCTTATCCGGTCACAACAGCTACGTGTTTGCCGCCGCGTTTCATCCCCAAGGGCATTTGTTCGCTACAGGGAGCGACGATAATTTGGTAAAACTTTGGCAACTTGTTTGAAGCTTTACTATCAAAATTTACAGAAAATATAGAGTTTTCAGAGGAAGTTTGAACGCTAACGGCACTGTTTTTGCTTCCCTAGCAAAATCCGCCTACCCAGTTTCGGAAACAACAAGCTACGACTTCGTTACTCTGGAAATACAGGTAGCAGTCGAACTTCAGATACAAAAAGGTAAGGAGGTTTTGGTGACTTTAGAAACCAATGCCCTATCGCGATTTAAAACTCTGGCGGCAATTCCGGAAGACTGTCAGTTGGAAAGACGCATGGTACAAGAACAACTGTGTTTGTTTGTGGATTGCCCCGATCCGGATACGGCTGACAATCTCTGGCGCAATCCCTACAAGTTGGCTGTTCCGCTGAAAACCCTGGGGTTGGCACAAAAGTGCGTGATTACCTATCGGGGTAGGGTTTGGCATCCGGCGTTTCGCGACCAAATGTAAGTGGCTTTAGCGGGATGCTGGCGGTGGTGGCGCGATCGCTTTTTCTGGGGATTTTTGCCAGGCACAGCACTGTTCTTGTAGCGGGCAACTCCCACAGGCAGGGTTTTTGGCGGTACAAACCAAAGCACCAAAATCCATGACGCTAAGATTCCAATGCCCAACTTCTGTCTCAGGTGCGACCTGTTCGGCTACATGCCACAGTTTTTTGCACCTGGATTTGACTCGTTCTCCCTGGATACCAAAAAATCGCTCTAAAATCCGCGCTACGTTTGTATCCAATACGGCAACGGGTTGGCAATAGGCATTGGCTAAAATCGATCGCGCTACGTAATTGCCTACCCCGGGCAATTCTAGCAATTCGGTTTCTGTGCTTGGTATTTGCCCATCCCAGCGATCGCGCACCTTCACCGCTGCTTGTTGCAATCTGGGGGCGCGAAATGCCAATCCCAACGGTTGCAGCAAGTTGGTGAGTTCCTCTAAGTCGGCGGCTGCCAAGCTTTCGATGGTGGGATATGTCGCCAAAATTGTCTCGTAAACAGCAACGGCTTGTTGGGCACCGGTTTTTTGCAGCAGGCATTCTGCCACCAAGACGGCGTAGGCATCTTGGGTACGCCGCCACGGAAAATCCCGCCGGTTCTCTGTTGCCCAAGCAATTATTTGCTGCTGGAACCAGGTAATTTTCTCTGTTGGCAACGATTCCATATTGGATGGTGAAAATTTTTTTGGCGGTTGGGGATTGATTTTTGGCGGCGGTTGACCTATAATTTAAATAATGGGAATAGTGCCTTTTATTTGAAAATCGCGTCTATTCCCATTATTTAAAAGTGTCTACTAATAAAATACCACATTTGGGCAAGTTGTGGCAAAAAATTTCACTTTTTTGTAGGGGCAATTCGCGATCGCCCCTACCCAGAAACTATCCTTCCAGAATTTGCTGGAACCAATCATCCTCCCAAACTTCATCAAAATTGGGGTCAGCTTGGGCAATTTCGCGATAGCGCGGGTCGAGTTCCACCGCTTGCTGCAAGCTTTCCAATCCCGGGTCGATATTGCCTTGCAAAACCTGGCAGGTAGCCTTGTTGTAATAGGCACTAGCGTAATCGGACTTGATTTTGATAGCGCGGTCGAAGGATTCTATAGCTTCTGGATCGCGTCCTAAATTCATCAAAGCATAGCCACGCTGGTTCCAGGCTTTCTGAGATTCGGGGTTGAGACTAATGACTTCGTCGAAAGAAACCAAAGCATCTTCGTAGCGTTCCAACTCCAGCAACGCCAATCCCCGATTTAGCCAGGCAACGGTATCGTCGGGTTGTACCTGTACCGCGCGGTCGAAGGATTCAAAAGCTTCCTGGGAACGTTCCAACGACCCCAAAGCAACGCCGCGATTCACCCAAGCTTCCCGGTAATCGGAATTGATTTCCAAGGCGCGGTCAAAAGATTCGATCGCTTCATCGTATTGACGCAGGCGACCCAAGGCAATCCCCCGATTGCACCAGGCTTTGGAATTTTCCGGCTGCAACCTGGTAGCGCGATCGAAGGCGCGTACGGCTTTATCGTACTGACGCGCTTCGCTGAGGGTAATGCCGCAATAGTACCACGCATCCACGTTTTCGGGATTGATATCCAACGCTTGCTCGAAGGCCGCGATCGCATCGGCGTAATTGCGATCGCTTCTCAATTGGTTGCCGCGATCGATGTAATCCTGGGCATTGTAAAATAGCTGCGGCTGGTTAGTTTGCAAGGTTTCCAGCATTTGGGAAAGTTCTTGCAATTGCTTCTGAACATCAGTAGTGAACGAATCCGCCAGGTATTGCGGCGACAGTTCCCCGAGTTCTTTGAGAATGGCTTCTTTGCGGTTTTGCGCGTCCGATTCCAACGTTTCCAGACGGTTTTGTAAGTCGTTTTGTAGCTGCTGGAACTGCTGGTTGGTGTTTTCTTGCTGCTGTTTGGCGCTGGTTTCCAGTTGGGAAAGCTGTTCTTTAAACTGCGATTCTAGAGGTTCTACGCGATCGCGTAAAGACTGTTTTTGATTTTCCGCTTCCGATTGCAACTCTTCCGCCAGGCGGTCTGCCATGGGTTCCAACTCGTCGATGCGTTTTAAGATTTCATCGCGACGGTTGCCAGCATCGGCTTGAACTTCTTGTAAGTGTTGGGTAAAGTCCGAAACCGATTTTTGGATCGTTTGCCTGGCTTTTTGCTGTTCCTCGCGAACCGAATCGGCAATTTCGGAAAACTGCTGGGAAAAATCGTCCGCCAGTTGTTCTAAATTTTCCAGGGTAGAATCCCGTTTGCCTTGTACGATGGACTGCAATTCGGAAACGCGATCGCGAAATTGCGACAGAGACTGGGAATACTCTTTGAGAGTTTCGTTCTTTTGTTCGCGGACCTGTTCTCCCAAATTTTCCAGTTCTTGGGAAAGTTGCGATTCTGTAGATTGCAGGCGTTCAACAATTTCTGCTTGTTGCTGCTTCACCTGTTCTTGCGTCTGCTGCTGCCATTGTTCCAGTTGTGGCTGCAGCTGCGATTGGGTTTGTTCCAGTTGCGTGAAAAATTCTTCTTTGCGTTCTTTGGCTTCTTGATTGAAATTGGAAAGTTCGCTGTTGAGGTCTTGCTGGCGTTGCTGGAGGCTGGTAAGAACTTCTTGTTTTTGGCTGTCCACTTCCTCTTTGACCGCTTCCATTTGTTCGTTCAACGCCGAACGCGTACTCTGCAAACTTTCTTTAGCCGTTGCTAGCAGCGATTCCAGTTCCGATGTCGTCTCATCTTTGCTGCGGTTGAGTTCCGAACGCAACTGTTCGATGGTCTCTTCGCTGTTTTTAACTTCTTGTTCGAAATTTTGCGATCGCTGCTGTAGCTGTTCGTACAGTTCGTCAACCGCATCCAGTTTTTGCTGGGTGGTGGAAGTGATTTTTTCGATTTGCCCTTCCAAATCTTCCATCTGGTTGAGATGGGATTTAACCACTTGCGCCACTTCCCGAATCACCGAACGCCGCAGCAGCCACAACACAATCACCATGGCTGCCAACAACAGCACCAATACGCCTAATAAAACATTTAACAGCGTCGTTGCCCGTTGAAAGGCCATATCGCTGCTTGGTTGGGAGGAGGTGTTGGGACTGGGTTCGGACGTTTCTTGGGTATCGGTGGTTTGTGCTAGTGTGCTCGTTGCTACAGCGTTTTGCCCCACCGCCGCTAGGGTGAAAAGCAATACCAACCAGGAAATACGAGCAGGACTCCTTCGCTTCATCGATTCCGTTCGCGATCGCTTATCTTCTTAGGCTAACACTATTGCACGCCGATGGCGCAAGTTCCTTAATTGTAGCAGGCTATGGTTCCCAATCGGCTTGTCCCGAGTGGGTAGAAGGATAGGTCTTGGTTTGCGATTGATAGATGGCTTCCCATTTTTGGGGGTCCATTGCTGCTTTGGGAGAACGAAACAGATCGTGCAGCAACGTATAAAAACAGGGAATAATAAACAGCGTCAACAGCGTTGCCAAAGACAACCCGGAAAACACTACCACACCCAAAGGTTGTAGAAATTCCGAACCTTTCCCCAATCCCAAAGCCAGGGGAAACATCCCCAAAACCGTAGTAATGGTGGTCATCAAAATCGGTCGCAAGCGTTGGGGGGCCGCTTGTAACATGGCTTGGTAACGGCTAACATTCCCTCTGGTATAAATTTGGTTGGCAAATTCCACCATAACGATGGCATTGTTCACCACGATGCCTACCAGCAACACCGCACCTACCAAAACCGTGGCACCTACCGCCGTATTGGTAATATAAAGTCCCACAATGCCACCGGCAAGTGCCAGGGGAACCGTTAGCATAATGACCAACGGGTCGATGAAAGAATTGTATTGAACGGCCATCACCACAAACACCATAAATGCCGCCAAGCCTCCCAGCAGTTTCAAGGCATTTTGCAATTGTTGGTTGGTTTGTTCGGCGGAACTGGGGGCAATGCTGACCCCTTCCGGGAGTTCCAGTTTGGTAATAACCGATTTGGTTTGTGCGATCGCGGCATCCAGACTCGCCCCTTCTACCACATCTCCCTCAATAATATAGACTTGGCGCTGGTTGAGGCGTTGAATTTCAGCAGGGGCCATGCCATAGCGAACGTCGGCAATATCTTTTAATTTTAAAGATTGATTCTCCCCCACCAACAGGGGCACTTGTTCTAGTTCTGTTACCGAGGTCAGCGTAGCATCGGGTAGCTGTACGCGAATATCTACCAAGCGATCGCCGCGTTGCAATCTGGTGGGAACGGCACCATCCACAGCTGTTTGTACGGCTTCCCCAATTTCATTCACAGTTAAACCAAATTCCGACCCCCGTTGCCAGTTTGGTAGAATTTGTACCTCTGGCTGGGGAGGTTCCGGATCGGGTCGAAAATTGGCAGCGGGAACATCGCGATCGAGGGCATCGAGTACTTGTTCGCCAGCTTTTTGCAACTGACTGGTATCATCTCCCTGCAAAATTACGCTCACATCTTCCCGGGTGGGAGAATTATTAAAATTAATCCCGCGCACATCCTGGGGAAACAGGGCAATCCGGGTATCCACCAAATTCAACCGGTCCAATTTTGGTTGTACCCTGGCAATGTAGGCTTCCACATCCACTCCCGACTTGAGTTCGATGGTACTCGACCCACCCAAAACATCTGGGGAAGTACTCGTTCCAAATAAATAGCCACCAGCGGTGGTAAAAGTACTTTTGGTGCCCGGTTGTTTTAATAATGTTTCATCAATCAACCGCATCACTTTCCGGTTCTCGGTCAAACTCGTTCCTGACGGAAACTGCACGTACATACGCGCTTGCCCGGTATTGATTTCCGGTAAAATTTCCTGGGGTAATTTTCCTGCCAGCCAAAAACTACCGCCCCCTAAAATCAAAAAAGCACTAGCAATGACCAATATCCGATGGCGCAGCACTGGTTTGAGAACCTGCTGGTAGCCGCGCGTAGCCGATTGGAACTGTTCGTTGAAGCGACGCAAAAACCAAAAATGGGATAAACCGCTGCTACGGGGAATGGCTAACAAGCGAGACGCCAGCATGGGAACCACGGTCAGTGCAATAAGCATGGAAGAAGCTACGGCGAAACTGATAGTGAGGATAAGTTCGTTAAACAGTAGCGAGAAAAATCCCCCAATCAGCAAGAAAGGCACCACCGAGACTAAGTTGGTACTGGTGGCTGCCAGCAAGGCAGATTCGATGTTGCGGCTGCTATTTTCCGCTTGTTCGATAATATAATTTTTCGACCGTCGCTGTTCGACAGCAGGGGAACCTGGGGTCATCCCCGCACCTTCGGCGATGGTTTCCAACATGACAATGGCGTTATCAATGACAATCCCCACGCCTAACGCCAATCCCCCCAAACTAAAGACATTCAAGGAAATATCAAAGCCGCGCATGAGCAAAACGGCGGTGAAGGTAGCTAGAGGAATGCCCACAACAATGATAAAGGTCTGCCGCAGCGATCCCAAAAATAGGAGTACGGCGACGGCTGCCAAAGTTGCACCAGTAATCCCTGCCACGGCCACGTTTTGAATGGAATCGCGAATGAAGACCGACTCATCTAAGGTGGTGACCAAGGTCATTTCGTCGGGGAGGGTGCCCACTTCTTTTAATTGGTTGATACGCTGTTTGACCCGATCCACCACCTGTATCGTGTTGGCGGTGGGTTGTTTCTGTACGCTCACTTTCACTGCCGGATCGCCGTTGAGGGTGACGAAAACGCGCTGTTCGGCGGTGCCATCAATGATGTTGGCAAACTCGGTTATGGGAATGTCAGCACCTGCTACGGAAAAAGATACATTGCGAATTTCTTCGGCGCTGTCGAATTTGCCTACGGTTCGCGTCAGGGGTTCGCTGTCTTGTCCGGATAAGCGTCCGGTGGCTACATCCACATTGCGATCGCGCAGTTCGTCCAAAACATCAGTCAATCCCAACCCCAAGGCTTGCAAGCGTATGGGATCGATTTCCACCCTGACTTCTTCGGTTACGCCACCGGAAACATTCACCGAAGCCACCCCAGCAACGATGCTTAACTCTCTGGCTAATTCTTCATCGGCAAAGACGCGCAAGTCTACATCTTGCAGGGATTCCGATTGCAGCCCAAATTCGTACACTGGCAGTTGGGAAGGTTCAAATTTAAAAATGCGCGGGTCTTCTACAATATCAGGCAGCCGCCCTTGAACTCGGTTAAACGCAGCGGTGGTCTCGTTCAAAGCCTGGTCCACATCCTCTCCAGCTTCAAAATATAAATCCACCTCCACTTCCCCTTCTTCCGTTTCCGAGTACAGTTGCACTACACCTTCCGTTCCCCGCAGGGCTTCTTCTAAGGGTTTGGTAACTTCTTCCACTGCTACTTTTGGAGATACGCCGGGGGCACTGAGTTCTACTCGAATGCGGGGGTAGGTGATGGACGGGAGTAAGTTTACGGGGATTTGAAACAGAAAGAGCGTTCCCAGTACCAAGACGGCTAGGGTGATGGCAATGGTGCCAATATGCCGGCGAATGGCGATCGCACTGATACTAAATCCAGCCATTGGTTTTTGCTGATTTGTCATTTTTGGTTCGTATTTCCTGAAAGAGCACTCAAACGCACGGCATCGCCAGAATGTAAAGGACGGCTGCTGCGCACCACATAACGGGTTTGCGGGGCTAGTCCCGATAATATCTCCACTTCATTGTGAGCGCGATCGCCAATTTTTACGGTTTGCGCCCTGACCGTTGGCGGTTGGGTTTGAGCATTCAAGACAAATACAGTTGCCGTTTTATCTTCGTTTTCCTGATGTAAAGCCGTTTCTGGAATAACAACTCGTTCGGTAGTTTGCCTGGGAAAAGAAACTCTCGCCAGCAAACCACTAGCAATACGCCCCTGCGGGTTGGGAAGAATCACTTCCACAGGCACCTGTCGGGTTTCGGCGTTGGCAGCCGGAGAAATGCGGCTAATCCGCCCGGTGTAGGTTTCGTTGGGAAAGGCATCCAATCGCACTTGGACTTGCTGCCCTTGACGAATATCCGCCAAAGCCAGCTCAGAAACAGAAACCCTCACTTTGACATTGCGAAAATCCCCAATGGTTAAAACTTCATCTCCCGGTTGAATTAAGTTTCCCGGGTCGGTTACCCGTTCCAAAACTACGCCGGTAATGGGAGATTTCAGCGTGGTATAGGAACGGCGTTCTTGGGCTTGGGCGATAATAGACCTTTGGGCACGCACTTGTTCTTGTGCGGTTTCTACAGCATTTTGTTCGATTTGGATTTGTTCCCGGGCGGCGCGGACTTGTTTTTGGGCAACCACGGATTCGGTTTGGGCTAAATCGGCATTTTGTTCGGGAACTACGCCTTTTTCTGCTAGGGCCTCTAAGCGTCGGGCATCGGCTTGTGCTTGTTCGGCTTCGGCTTGTGCTTGCTCTAGTTGAATCTTTGCGCTTTTGACTTGATTTTGGGCGCGGCTGACTTCAGCGAGGCGACTGGCTAGTTCGGCTTCCGCTTCGGTAAGATTGGTTTTAAAAAGGGTATCGTTGAGTTGTGCTAGAACTTGTCCTTGTTGGACGGAGTCACCCACATCTACCGTTAGGGTTTGCAACTGTCCTTCTGCTTGCGATCGCAGGGCGACCACCTGTTGCGGTGCTGTGGTTCCTTGGTAGATAAGCGGCTTTTTGAGAATTTTTTGCTGCGCGATCGCGCTTTGTACTTTCGGCAGAGAATTGTCTCGGGCGCGCTCTTCAGTTTGTGCTTGAGTGGGGGCATTCCAAAAATTACCACACCCATTCAGTAGGGGCACCAAACCGCTCAGTAGAAACAAACTAAGGGAAATTTTTCTAGACACTGAAGGCTTGCGAAAAGGAAAATTTTGAAAAACCATATGGGGGGGAAATATACAGCAACGATCTCGGTGCTTATGCTGAGGTGGACCGAGAGGGCTTGCCCTAAGGGGTGTTTCGCGAAACGCCCCGGCGGTCGTTGGATGGAAGCAAAACCGAAAATAAAAAAATTAGGAAGTACCCCCTATGGTACTGAGAATCTTAAAATTGTCAACTTTTGTAAAACCTTCCTGACAGCCTATGGCAAATACCTCCTAATAAAAAGAAAGGGCAAGCACCGTGGCTTGCCCCTCCAGGCATGGCCATGTTTTATCAACGGTTACGAAGCATGGTGGAAGGCCGTTTCGGGATGGTAAGTTTGAATGGCTTTCATGTACTGCGCCCGTTCGTAGGAAGATTCGTCGGGGCAGTGGAGTTGGCTCATGCTCCCTTGCATGAGTTCAACAGAATCGTATTCGTGTTCTTCCATCCAGTGAACGACTTCCCTCTCCAACGTTTGAATGTAATTAATGCCATGGCGCAGCAAAGCCGAACAGACGTGGGTAACCTTTGCCCCTGCCATGAGCATTTTCAGAATATCCGTACCGTGCTGGATACCACTGGTAGCTGCCATATCCGGGCGAATGCGACCGTATAGCAAAGCAATCCAGCGCATAGGTAGGCGCATGTCAGAAGCACTACTGAGCAGTAAGTGGGGATACACCTCTAAATGTTCGATATCGATATCTGGCTGGTAGAAGCGGTTAAACAGCACCAAACCATCGGCACCAGCTTCATCCAAACGCTTGGCCATGTGGGCAAAGTTGCTGAAGAAAGGACTGAGTTTAATCGCCACAGGAATAGAAACTTCCGCTTCTACTTCCCGCAGGATATTCACGTAGTTGTCTTCAACTTGATGGCTGGTAACGTCTGGGTCAGTGGGAACGTAGTAAACGTTTAGTTCGATGGCATCGGCACCAGCTTGCTGCATAGAACGGGCATATTCTACCCAACCGCCGGTAGAATAACCGTTCAAGCTGGCAATAATGGGAATATCAACGCTTTCTTTGGCTTGGCGAATGTGTTCTAGATACAGTTCCGGACCCACGTGGAATTCGTCGGGTTCTGGAAAATAGGTCAGTGCCTCGGGAAAGCTTTCGGTGCCGTACTCCATGTGGTGGTGGAGTTCAAATTTTTCCCGCAGCAATTGTTCTTCAAACAAGGAGTGCAGTACAACTGCCGAGGCACCGGCATCTTCCATTCTTTTGATATCGTCAACTTCTTCCGATAAAGGGGCGGCGGAAGAGGGAACGATTGGGGTTCTCAGTTCCAGCCCCATGTAATTCGTGCGTAAATCTATCATGTTGGAATGCTCCTTATTTTGTATCCATTGCTGTTGCTTGAGTGGGAGGAGGGGGAGGAGGGGGAAGATAATTTCATACCCCCATACTCGGTATGCTCGGTAGCTCCCTACTCCTTAACTGGCTCTAAGAAGAGGCCTGGCTTTGCTGTTGGTTTGAGCTTTGATTGCCGCTTTGCCCTGAGCTTTCCGAAGAATTTCCTTCGTGATGGTGACCGTTTTCTTCTAGCTTGCGATTGGCTAGATATTGGTACATATCCCAACGAGCGTTGACATCTTCTTGGGCTTCCTTGAGCAACCGCTTGGCTTCGGCGGGTTTGGTCTTGGTGAGCATCTTGAAGCGGTTTTCTTTGTACATGGACTCCCGTACGGGTTTCTTGGGCGATCGCATATCGATATGCAAAGGATTTTTGCCCTCCTTCACCAAATCGGGATTGTAGCGATACAGCATCCAACGACCGCTATCCACCAACTCTTTCTGGTGGTGCATCGCCGTAGACATATCGATACCGTGGGCAATGCAGTGGGAGTAGGCCAAAATCAAAGAAGGTCCGTCATAGGCTTCCGCCTCTAAGAAAGTGCGCAGAGTGTGTTCGTCGCGCGCCCCCATAGCAACGCTGCCTACATAGATATTGCCGTAGGTCATAGCAATCATGCCCAGGTCTTTCTTGGCAGAAGGTTTGCCGCCAGCAGCGAACTTAGCAACAGCCCCCCGTGGGGTAGCCTTAGACGATTGACCGCCAGTATTGGAATAAACCTCAGTATCCAAAACCAGCACATTCACATTTTGACCGCTGGCGAGAACGTGGTCCAAACCGCCAAAGCCAATGTCGTACGCCCAACCGTCACCGCCGACAATCCAGACGCTCTTCTTCACCAGATAGTCAGCCAGGCTCATCATTTGTTTCGCCTCTGGGGTGTTGAGGCCTTGCAGGATTTTCTTCAGATGCGCCACCCGTTCGCGCTGTTCGTAAATATCGGCTTCTGTGCGTTGTTCCGCTTGCAGGATTTGCTGCACCAAATTGTCTCCCACCTCACCGCTGAGGCGTTGCAGCATTTCAGCAGCAAATTGGGTGTGTTTGTTGAGCGACAGGCGGAAGCCCAAACCAAATTCAGCATTGTCCTCAAACAAGCTATTGGACCAGGCAGGACCGCGACCTTCCGCATTGTGCGCCCAAGGGGTGGTGGGGAGGTTGCCGCCGTAGATAGAAGAACAACCGGTGGCGTTGGCGATAACCGCGCGATCGCCGAATAGCTGGCTCATCAGCTTCAAATACGGCGTTTCACCGCAACCAGCGCAAGCACCAGAGAATTCAAACAGCGGTTCCTGCCACTGTTGCTGGCGCACCCGTTCGTTATTCAACTGCCGGCGATCGGGATTGGGCAAGCTAAGGAAGAACTCCCAATTTTCCCGTTCGGACTCGCGGATAGGCGGTTGTTCCGTCATATTGAGAGCTTTGCGCGAAGGCTTGCTTTTGTCCTTAGCAGGGCAAACATCCACGCAAATGCCGCAGCCAGTGCAGTCTTCCGGGGCTACCTGAATGGTGAACTTCTGGCCGGAAAATTCTTTATCCTTCACATCGGCGAATTTGAAGGTTTCCGGCGCATTCGCCAGTTGCTGTTCGTCGTAGGGCTTGCCGCGAATGACGCCGTGGGGACAAGCTACAATACATTTGCCGCACTGGATGCAAATATCCGGTTCCCAAGCCGGAATGAATTGGGCGACATTGCGTTTTTCCCACTTGGAAGTGCCGGTGGGGTAGCTGCCATCGCAGGGCAGTTTGCTCACCGGTAGCTGGTCGCCTTCTTTGGCTAGCATTTTGCCTTCCACTTCCCGCACGAAATCGGGAGCGCTTGTTGGTACCGCAGGCACCGTATGGCGATCGCTGTTGGGTTCGCCCACGGGTACCTCAAACATGCGTTCCAAAGCTTGGTCTACCGCACGCAGGTTCATGCGGACAATTTCTTGCCCTTTCTTGCCGTAGGTTTTTTCGATGGCTTTTTTGATTTGCGCGATCGCTTCAGCGCGGGGCAGCACACCAGAGAGGGCAAAGAAGCACACCTGCATGACAGTGTTAATGCGCGAACCCATCCCCACTTCCCGCGCAACCTTATAAGCGTTGATAGCGTAGCATTTCAGCTCCTTGCGCACCACTTGCTCTTGGACCTCAGCGGGCAAATTATTCCAAACCTCGCCTGGGTCGTCGTAGGGAGCATTCAGCAAGAAAGTAGCACCGCGTGAGGCCGACTTGAGAATATTGAACTTCTCTAAAAACTGCCACTGGTGGCAACCCACAAAATTGGCTTGGTCGATGAGATAGGTACTGCGGATGCGGTTGGGTCCGAAGCGCAAGTGGGATACAGTCACCGCACCGGATTTTTTGGAATCGTAAACAAAGTACCCTTGGGCAAAATTGCTAGTTTCTTCACCAATAATCTTGATAGAGTTTTTGTTGGCACCCACAGTTCCGTCCGACCCCAAACCGTAGAACATGGCACGCACCACATTGTCAGGTTCCGTGGAAAAGCTGGGATCGTAGGGCAGCGAAGTTTTGGTAACGTCGTCTTCAATGCCGATAGTGAAGTGGTTTTTGGGGCTGGCGGCACGTAAATTGTCCAAGACCCCCTTGACCATAGCTGGGGTAAATTCTTTCGAGGATAAGCCGTAGCGACCGCCCACTACCTTGGGAGGGGCAGTTTCCCAAAACTCTTGAACGGCGCTGACCACATCCAAATAGAGGGGTTCGCCGTTGGAACCGGGTTCTTTGGTACGGTCCAAAACCGCGATCGCTTTGGTGGTATCTGGCAGAGCTTCCACCAGACGTTCAGCGCTGAAGGGACGGTACAGACGGACTTTTAGAACCCCAACCTTTTCTCCCTGTTGTTGGGTGAGATAGTCTACAGTTTCGTGAGCCGTTTCGCAGCCCGACCCCATCAAAACCAACACGCGCTCAGCATCGGGGGCACCGTGGTATTCAAAGATGCGATACTGACGACCGGTACGTTCGGCGAATTGATCCATCGCCTCCTGCACGATTTCGGGGCAAGTGTTGTAGAACGAGTTGACGGATTCCCGGGCTTGGAAGAAGACGTCGGGATTTTGGGCAGTGCCGCGAACCACGGGGCGGTCTGGGGTTAAACCGCGCTGCCGGTGGTTGAGAACGCAATCGTCGTTAATAAGCGATTGTAGGTCTTCTTCTTCTAGAAGTTCTACTTTTTGAATTTCGTGGGAGGTACGGAATCCGTCGAAGTAGTGAATGAAGGGTACCCGCGACTCTAACGTAGCGGCTTGGGAAATCAGGGCAAAGTCATGGGCTTCTTGCACGGAAGCCGAACACAACAAGGCAAACCCGGTGGCGCGGGCTGCCATGACATCGCTGTGGTCGCCAAAAATGGACAGTGCCTGGGCGGCTACCGAACGCGCTGCCACGTGAATGACTGCGCTGGATAGTTCCCCAGCAATTTTGTAGAGGTTGGGGATCATCAGCAACAAGCCTTGGGATGCTGTGAAGGTGGTGGTCAGCGACCCGGTTTGGAGCGACCCGTGTACGGCACCGGCAGCACCGGCTTCGCTTTGCATTTCGTATACGGAAGGCACGGTGCCCCATAAGTTGGGTCGCCCTTCGCTCATCCAGGAGTCCGCCCATTCTCCCATGGGAGAGGCTGGTGTGATGGGATAAATGGCGATAACTTCGTTGAGACGATAGGCTACCCGCGCTACCGCCTCGTTTCCGTCTAGGGTGGCAAACTGTCTGTTTCTCATAAATCCTCTCGGCATGTCGAACTCGAAGGGCAGGCACGGGGGCACTGCCCCTACATATCGTTATTGGTAGCGGTAATGGGTTTTGTAGCCCTTTGGTCAGGGGCAGGCACGGGGGCGCAACGCGTGAGCGCTGCTACCCCTAGGTATCGTTGTTGGTTGTTTGGTGTGTATAACTGGGCGGGTTTTGACCCCATTAAGAAACCAAGACCAAGAACCCAAAAAGGACAACGTTTAGGTTGTATATTGGCAAATTTTCTGTTGGTTTCTCATTGTCAGAACGTAATTTTTGTTCCTTCTATTTGACAAGGGCTACCATCCTCAAACAAACATATAGAAGCCCGAAAATTTGAGTTGCTTCTGGGAAGAAAATGAATGTTCTGACTACCCAGGGGTTCACCTTCTTATAGTAAAACCTTCTGCCGATTTTGTGGGGATTTTTATCCTTTTTTAATATCGACTACGAACCCACCTTTTGTGCTACTATAAAGGAATAGTTATTTTTTAAATATCGGCAGCCAAGTTTCTTAAACTCATGTAAAAAATCTTAAAATTGACCGTATTTCTTGAAAATACCTTAGTAAAGAGAAGGGGATTTTGTATGGAAAACTCCTGTGGGGCATCCATGCTCTTGGAGGTGGCGACTCCTGGGAAGATTTGCCCGCGCGTAAGTCTCGTCTATTGCAATGAAATCGCACCATAGGGTTTGTTGCTGGCTTCTCCTGTTGTGAGGCTGGCGTAGAAACAGTTGCGGTTTGCGGTTGAAGACAATGTGTTAAGGAATGTAAAAGATTGAAACTAGTGGCTATCTGGCGGTTGCTTGCTGGTGGCTAGCGGTAAAAGATATCAGGTAAAAAAAGAGAAAATTTTTGCGTTCGCGAAGCGTCTGGTGAAGGAGAATTGCTTTTCGATCTGAGTAGTGTTATTTGCAATACATTTTTAAGGTTTTCTAAATGTTTTGTCGCCGTTGTGACAGATTTCTTTTGGCTACTAGGAAGGAAAACGATTGGTAACAGATATCTAAAGAGATATTGGGATTTTCGCTACTTTCGATACGTTTGCTGGCGTCGATATCTGCAAGAAGCAAATGGTGGCTGGAATGCCCCTTGTGCGATAGGTACAAACAATCGTTGGGGCAGTAATTTTCATTTCTTATAATAGCATACAGATTTACTTATCTATTGACGTATCCATGACACTACAGGTAGCGATCGCCGGCCGGACAGCGCTATCATAAAAGCAAGCCAGGACACCAACCCAGCAAGCAGTCACTGAGCTGGGCCAGCCTTCCAGCCGGAAAAGGGGCGAGCCAACCAATATGTTTGCACTTGCTTTCAGTGCCGCGAAAAATTGACGCCTTAGAAATAATAACTGGCTATTACAATTGGCAGGCGATCCCAAAGTATCCCCAAAATTTTTCCTAAGGAAAAAAGTGGCCTTGTATAATGTTCTTATGGAGGTTGGTGTTGGCTGCGATGGTGCCTACCGCACCGGTCCTTCGGACAATCGAGCGGTTTTTTTTCGTTCGATATTGTCCATGGCTGGGAGATTTTACCTCGAAAAAAAACGAGTTGCTGCAGGTAAAAATTCCCGTACAACCGTTTCCAGAAAATCTTCAGAAAATCTTTGCTTTCTTAGCGGACATTTGCCACCACAGATATTACGCTAGTTTTTAACAGGAGAATCCTCCTGTACTTTTCCCAACAGCGAACAAAAAAGACAACTCGCAGTATTGGGGCAGCGATCTTCTTGAGGGCGCGATCGCTTTGTACTAACCAGATCCAAACCACGTATTCACCAGAGATCCCTTTCCCATTGCACTAACTCACCATCAGTGGTACAACAGGGCGCTCACGCGTTGCGCTCCTACCCAAAACCTTGCTCTTTCCCCTGAGCCTGCGTGAGGGGTTTGAGAAACTTGTCTTTTTGAGTTCGAGAAAAACGACGTTTGTCCATTTGCAGGAGGTTCCTAATGCAAGTTACATCCCCCAAAGTCACCAACCATCAAGAACTAGAAGCCCTCATTGGTAGGGTCAAAGAAGCCCAAGAAAGGTACGCCACCTTCACCCAAGAACAGGTGGATAAAATCTTCAAACGAGCTGCCCTCGCCGCCAACGCCGAACGCATTGCCCTAGGCAAAATGGCGGTAGAAGAAACCGGCATGGGCATTATCGAAGACAAAGCCATCAAAAACCACTTTGCCTCAGAAATCGTCTACAACAAATACAAAACCGAAAAAACCTGCGGCATCATCGAAGAAGACAAATCTTTTGGCTTTCAAAAAATCGCCGAACCCATCGGCCTCCTAGCCGGCATCATCCCCACTACCAATCCCACCTCCACCGCCATTTTCAAAGCCCTCATTACTCTGAAAACCCGCAACGGCATTATCTTCTCCCCCCACCCAAGAGCCAAGCGATGCACCATTGAAGCTGCCCGCATCGTTCGGGATGCCGCAGTCGAAGCCGGTGCCCCTGAAGACATCATCGGTTGGATCGATGAACCCACTGTGGAGTTATCCCAGGCGTTGATGCAACACCACGACATCAACATGATTCTGGCAACCGGCGGTCCTGGGATGGTACGGGCTGCCTACTCTTCCGGACATCCCTCCTTGGGGGTTGGCGCCGGCAATACTCCCGCTGTCATCGACAGCAGCGCTCACATCAAAATGGCCGTTTCCTCTATTTTGCTCAGCAAAACCTTCGACAACGGCATGATTTGTGCCAGCGAGCAATCGGTTATCGTGGAAGATAGGATCTACGAACAAGTCAAAGCCGAATTTAAAGAACGGGGCGCTTATTTCTTGACCCCCGAAGAAAAGGACAAGGTTGCGAATATTCTGCTGAAAAACGGCCGCATTAACCCCGAAATTGTGGGGCAATCGGTGGATCGAATCGCTGCAATTGCAGGCATTTCTATTCCCGAAGGTACCAGAGCCTTGATTGGGGAGGTTGATGTCATTGGTGCGGAAGAACCTTTTGCTTACGAAAAACTCTCCCCCGTACTATCTATGTATTGGGCAAAAGATTTCCAAGAATCTGCCCAAAAAGCGCACGAATTGGTAGAGTTTGGCGGTCGCGGTCATACTGCCGTGCTGTATACGGCACCCGATAACAAAGAACACATCAAGGAGTTTGAATATCGGGTGGAAACGGGTCGCGTTCTCATTAACACGCCTTCCTCGCAAGGGGCGATTGGTGATTTGTACAATTTCCGCCTGGATCCTTCTTTGACCCTGGGTTGCGGTACGTGGGGCGGTAACTCCGTCAGCGAAAATGTGGGACCCCACCACTTGCTGAATATCAAAAGTGTATCCCAACGGCGGGAAAATATGCTTTGGTTCCGCATTCCGCCGAAGGTGTATTTTAAATATGGCTGCCTCTCTACGGCTCTGAAGGAATTGTCGGACAAACAGCGGGCTGTGATTGTTACCGACAAGCCTTTGTACGAGCTTGGGGTCACCAACAATATTGAAGAGGTATTGGAAGAACTTGGTATTAAGTACGATGTCTTCTATGATGTGGAACCCGATCCGTCTTTGGATACGGTCAATCGGGGTGTGGAGTTGATGAATAAGTTTGGTCCCGATGTCATTATCGCTGTAGGTGGCGGTTCGCCTATGGATGCGGCGAAGGTGATGTGGCTGATGTACGAACATCCCGAAACTGAGTTTGAAGGGTTGGCAACTCGGTTTATGGATATTCGCAAGCGGGTGTACGAACTGCCGCCTTTGGGCGAGAAGGCAATGATGGTGGCGGTTCCTACTACGTCGGGAACGGGTTCGGAAGTGACGCCTTTTGCGGTGGTAACGGATGAGAAAACTGGTATTAAATATCCCCTGGCGGATTATGCGCTGACGCCGAATATGGCGATTGTGGATCCGGAGCTGGTGATGCACATGCCTAAGAAGCTGACGGCTTATGGGGGCATTGATGCTTTGACCCACGCTCTGGAGGCTTATGTTTCGGTATATGCTTCTGAGTTTACTAATGGATTGGCTTTGGAAGCGATTCGTTTGCTGTTTAAGTACTTACCCAGCGCTTACCGCAATGGTGCCCGCGATCGCAAGGCTCGGGAAAAGGTTCACTACGCCGCCACTATGGCAGGTATGGCGTTTGCTAACGGATTTTTGGGAGTTTGCCACTCTATGGCGCACAAGCTGGGATCTACGTTCCACGTGCCCCACGGTTTGGCCAATGCCTTGTTAATTTCTCACGTTATCCGCTACAACGCTACGGATGCGCCATTCAAGCAAGCGATTTTCCCGCAGTACAAGTATCCCAATGCGAAGTGGCGTTATGCTCGTATTGCTGATTACTTGAATTTGGGCGGCGAAACGGAAGAACAAAAGGTGGAAAAACTGGTGCAGGCTGTGGAAAATCTGAAAAAAGAACTGGAGATTCCGGCGACTATCAAGGAAGTTTTGCCGGAGGACGAAAAACAGTTCTACGAGCAAATTGAAGATTTGGCGATGCAGGCGTTCGACGACCAATGCACTGGTGCCAATCCTCGCTATCCGCTCATTCGCGATTTACAAGAGCTGTTTACTTTGGCTTATCGCGGTTGCCGAGTAGATGCTTCCCTGTTCCACCCGGAAAGTACGGAGGTAAATGGTAATGAAAGCAGCGATGAAGGGAAGGAAGTAGCGGCGACGAGCTAGACGTATATTGGTGTGGGAGATACCGAGCGTGGGAGATTTAGGAAATAAATTTATTTTTGTTTCCCATGCTCCCAGGTTCGGTATGCCCTATTCTTTACTCAAAACTTCGGAGAATGAAAAGTCGGGGGCTGCTAATACGAACAAGGTGGAAGGTAGGTTCGCGGTGCGACGGTGGAGGTCTTCGTAATATTCGGTGAAGTTAAAGCGATCGCTTGGGGGGGCCATTCCCAGGAAGATCAAATCGGCGTCTTGGGAGGTTTCGTGGAGAATCTCGTCAAATGTACGGGCAGTGCCCCCATGGTTGCCGCTCTGGGCAATAATGACGTGGGGATGGGCTTCGATGCGCATTTGAGCGACAAGGTTGTTGAGGTTGTTTCTGGCGGAGGCTGCTGCGGTTTGGTTGGGGACTACCAATTTGACGTTGACCTGGGCGTGGCGCCATTCGTTGCTGGTGCGCATTAAGTACGCAAGAATCATCATCAAACCGCCGTTGGCTTGCAAACCGCCCCACCATACATCAATGCGCGATCGCTTGCCAAACAAACGCTCCCGGTCGTCTCTGACAATCACCACATTGCGGCGGGAACGGTGGATGGTAGCAATGCTTTGGCAGTAGCGATCGCGTCGCCCCGCATCCTCGCTATCCCCCAAAATCACCGTATTGGGCACCAGCGGACCCAACCCATACACCTCCACCAACCGTTCCGTACCCGCAAACGGGTCTGGGGCTGCAATTACCCGCACCAAACAGTGAACCCCCTTTTTGGCCAGATATTCGTGAATCGTTTGTTCCAAAGCGCCCTGCTGGCTAATATCTCGCATCTGCGTCAGCACGCTCGCCACCGTAATCAAACCTCGGTTGTGGGTAAAAGCCGAAGCCAGCTCTACCAGAGGCCAGCGACGCCGGGGTGCCCCAGAAAGGACCAATACGTGGGGACGCCAGTTTTTGGCATCAACCTCCGCATCCAACCGGCGAATCCCCGCCCGGACCAAAGCCATCCAAATCCCCCGGCGGACATCTCCCCAAGCGCTTTCCAACTCCCGACGTTCTAACCAAATATAAATAGCCAGCACAATCGCCGCCGCCACCACAGTCGCCATGGCATCAATTAAAAACATCGCTGCACCGCAGCCAACTGCCCCCACCAAAGACAAGCTCCAGTGAACTGAAAACGAAGGGCGAAACGAAGGACTTTCTAAAAAAGATTCGATGCCAGCAGAAACATTCAGCACCAAATAGGTGGTTAGGAAAAACATCGTTAGCACCGGCGCGATCGCATTTAAATCGCCAATGGTCACCGCCGCAATCGCAACTCCCAAGGTCACCACTGTCCCCAAACGGGGTTCGTCATTGGGACCGCTACCGCCCCCGAGAGGTCCCAACCACCGCGGTAAAATGCCATCCCGTGCCAGCGCCTGCAAAACCCGGGGAGCAGCCAAAATACTTCCCAAAGCACTAGACAGCGTCGCTCCCCAAACCCCCAACTGAATTGCAGGACCGAAAAACGCCACCCGCTGCATCACCAATGGTTCGTTGATGAGGGTTTGTGCATCCACCCGCAGGGCTAACACAATTGGCAGCGTCATATAAATCAAATAGCCAGTTCCCACGGCTGCTAGAGTGCCCCAGGGGATAGCGCGGTCCGGATTTTTTAAATCCCCCGACATATTGACCCCAGCCATAATCCCAGTGACAGCGGGGAAAAATACAGCAAATACTTGCCAAAAACTAGCAGAACTCTCCGGGGGACTGCCGGTGAGCCCTAGGGGGGTTTCAGTAACAGGCTGCCCGAAAAATACTGCTATTAGAGAAAATGCGATCGCCGCCATGATCAAATACTGCGCCTTAATCGCTGCCTGGGCCGATTTAATCGCCAAGCCCGCAATGAGAATGGTAATTCCAAACGCGATCGCCGATTCTAGATGGGATAATCCCCCAAACGTCTCCACCACACTTTCCGCAAAACCCAGCGTATACAAAGCAATAGAAAGCGCCTGCGCCAAATACAAAGGAATCCCCACAGCCCCGCCAATTTCAATTCCCAAAGACCGCCCAATCATATAGTATGCCCCCCCAGCGCGCACCGTACGGTCTGTCGCGATCGCCGCCACCGACAGAGACGTCAGCAGCGTAATCGCAGTCGCCAGAGTTACAATCAGCAGCGTTCCCCCCAACCCCACATTGCCCAACACCCATCCAAAGCGCAAATACATAATCACGCCCAGAATGGTCAAAATCGAAGGCGTATACACCCCACCAAACGCATTCAAACCCGAACCAGCACCCGTCTGGCGATGGTTGGCACCGACTCTACCTCTACCACCATCGCGCTCTTGTCTGTCAGATGGGCGAAAGCGAAACATAGCATTCCCTCACGCAAAAAAATAATTGCTAAAAATACCAAGCCGCTCTTCAAGCTCGTACCAACCGCTACCGAATCCGGTCCCCCATAGAGAGCGGCTGACAGCACCTCGCCATCAGCCGCTTGCCTAAGCTGGCATTGCTTGAGTATTCCCCAGAAAACCTATCCTATTTCCACCAACTCCGGCAAGACACCAGAGCCGAAAGCCCCTGAAAAGCTTGCCCTGAATAGGGGGATTTCGCGCAACCCCCCTATTCTCGAAAGGGAAAACTGCTACTTCCTAATAGGTTGTTTACTGGACAATAATTGACTTTTATTGACTTGATAGTCGTAGCCATCTTTCTTAAAG
>NZ_LNDC01000101.1:71986-78776 GCF_001870905.1 Geitlerinema sp. PCC 9228 | reverse complement strand
AATAATTGGAAAATTGGCGAGTTGCGATCGCTTTTCTAACCCAACTAGACAAGTAACGAAAATAATTAAAAAATTAGTAGGGTGTGCCCTGTCCACCCGATAAAACGAAAATGATTGGAAAATTAGCGAGTCGCGATCGCACCAAATTAGAGTTTTTGCTAGATTTGGGGTGTATATTTTAGACAAGTAGGGTGGGCAATGCCCACCCTACAAAATGAAAATAATTGGAAAATTAGCAAGTCGCGATCGCACCAAATTAGAGTTTTTGCTAGATTTGGGGTGTATATCTTAGGGGTTACTAGAAGCGGATTTGATATTACTAGAAACCTAAAGAAATTCTAGCACAAAAAACTCCCGCCCCATCAAGAGCGCAACGCGTTGCACCCCTACTGGTACGGGAGATCGAATCTGTTTTTTTATTGTTTTAAGGAACGATACACCAATCTCTAGAATGGTCTTTATTGACCAGCGGCACTCAAGATATCTTGAGCGTGAGATTCGGTGTTGACTTTGTCGTCTACGTAAACGATTTTTCCATTACCGTCGATAATATAGGTGACCCGCTTGGAATAGCCACCGCCGTCTACATCGTAGGCTTTGGTAATTTCACCATCTGGGTCGGCAAGGAGAGTGAAAGGCAAACCATATTTTTCGGCAAACATTTTATGGGATGCTTCGTCATCCATGCTAACCCCGAGAACGACCATTTCTTTGTCTTGGAATAGCTGGTAGCTGTCACGGAAGCTTTGTGCTTCTTTGGTGCAACCGGGGGTGTCGTCTTTGGGATAGAAATACAGAACGACATTTTTGCCGGCAAAGTCGGATAGGGAAACAGTGTTGCCGTTGGAATCTTTGGCGGTAAAGTTGGGTGCTTGCGTACCGACGGATAGGGTCATAAAGAGCTTCTCCTTGCTTGCTACGTGTTGTCGTTTGCGGCTACTTTAGCAGTTGGAAGGCTTTGGAAACATTTTTATTGCCTTCCCTTAAAAGTAAATTAACAAATCTCAATCTATTTTCCCACGGTTAGAGGGAATAGCGATCGCTTATCGGTTTCATCCCGAGGTGGGAAATTGGGTTCCCATCACCACCAAGGTGACGATTCCCGCCACCAGCATCAAACCTGCCGGCATAAATTTGCGGGTTTTCACCAGGCGAATGGCAAACACCACCACCAAAGCAGCGGTAACGACAATGGCAAAAAGCAATCCCCCGGAAACTTGCATAGCTTGCATAATGGCAGCCGCTAGCAGCAAAATGCCGCTAATGGTTCCCGAAATTAACGAAGGTTTGCTTTTGACTTTGATATAGCCAAAAATACCGCCAGCGAGGGCAAGAATTCCGTAGGCAAGGGTAGCAATCAGGGTAGGATTCATAGGCGATACGAGGAACTTTTTCCTTCCAAATCTTTATATAACCAAAGAAAGATAAACCAACTTTGGGAAACTTTTCTCGTCATACCAAATATTGGTACCTTTCGATAGGATGGCAGCAGGAGCCGGTCGCGATCGCAAAGAATCGTTTACAATTGCCCTTTAAGATGTTCGGATTGTCTTTTCTATGAACAACCCAGCTTTGGAATCCAGCCGCTATCTCCAACGCCAAGCCGCTTCCCTGTTGCTGTATCAAGAGGTATTGGCTGATGAAATCGGTCAAGCTTTCTTACAATTATTAAAAGCGATCGCACAAGGAACCCCCACCCATTTCGAGGCATTACAAGCCTATGGCAGGTGGTTTCACGCTTTGGCGACTGCCGGCAAAAGTTGGGAAGAAAATTTGCTCGATCGCTTGCTGGCGGCGGAAAATCCATTTACCCAACAGGCACAGCAACACGATTTTGACGACCTGTCACCTTCTTTGGTAGCCGCTGCCAAACAGGATTTGCAAGTTTTGCAATACTTATATAACTGCGATGGGGAAAAATTGGGGCAGTGGGTGCAAACCGCATACAATCTCACCATGCCACCGGTGGTGTATCAAAATTCCCCAACCCAAATTCCCGAATACCAGCAGTCAATACGCGAAACCCTCATCAACGCTTCTGATTGGGGAGAAACCGTGCCAACGGTGGCAGCATATTACCGCCAGTATGGCACGGGGATATTTGCTCAATATCGAGCGTTACGTTGGGAGTCAGGAGAATTTCAAGGCATCCCACACCCCGACCCCGTTACGTTGGCGGATTTGGTGGGATACGAGTTCCCCAAACAAAGATTAATTCAAAATACGGAATTTCTGCTGGCGGGATATGCGGCTTTGCATGTTATTTTGTACGGCAGTCGCGGTTCTGGGAAGTCTTCGTTGGTGAAAGCGTTGGCTAATGAATACGGCGATCGCGGTTTGCGGTTAATAGAAGTTCCCAAGGCTGATTTAAATGATTTGCCGGCGATTGTGAATCGGTTGTGGGGATGTCCGCAGAAATTTATTATTTTTGTAGACGACCTCTCCTTTGAAGAAGATGACGATGCGTTTAAGGCGTTGAAGGTGGTTTTGGAAGGGAGTTTGCACGCTAGACCGCAGAATGTGGTGGTGTATGCTACATCCAATCGCCGCCATTTGGTGAGAGAATTTTTTGGCGATCGCCCCAAACCGTCTTCCCAAGAAATTCATGCCTGGGATACGCAAGAAGAGAAGTTATCCTTTAGCGATCGCTTTGGGTTGACCCTCACGTTTGAACCCGCCGATCGAGATACTTATTTGGAAATTGTCCGCAATTTAGCCAAGCAAGCCGGACTGGCGATCGCTACAGAGGATTTGGAATCCCGTGCTTTGCAGTGGGCAACCCAGCACAACGGACGTTCCGGGCGTACGGCTAGGCAATTTATTGATTTTCTGCAAGCGGAATTGGCTAGCAAAGCTTATTCAACGTGAAAAATGGTCGCAGCGATCGCGGAGGACTTCTGACCAATGGCACCAGCAAATGTTATAATGGGATAGAGAATTTGCTTGGTTGATTCCAAGCTCGGGGTGTATGCCACAAATCAATCCCAGGTATACCATCTGGGGAATAGCTGCGGTTTTGTGTTGTTGGCCGGTAGAAGCGATCGCACAAATGGTTCCCGACCGTACGCTTCCCCACAACTCTAGCGTAGCCGTTGAGGGCAATATTTTCCACATCCAAAACGGCACCCGAGCTGGCAACAATCTCTTTCACAGCTTCCAAAAATTTAACGTACCGCCAGAAGCGATCGCGGCTTTTGAAAATGCCCCCGAAATCCGCAATATTTTTACCCGCATCACCGGAAACACCCCATCGCAAATCGACGGTACCCTACAAAATAACGGCACAGCCAACTTATTCCTTATCAATCCCAACGGCATTGCCTTCGGGGAAAACGCTCGTTTGGACATCGGTGGTTCTTTTCTAGCCAGTACCGCCGCCAGCATAACTTTTGCCGACAAAACCCAATTTTCTACCACCGTTTCCTCTCCCTCTTCCTTACTTTCTATCAGCGTTCCCACCGGCTTGCAATACGGTTCTCAAGCAGGAAATATTACCAATGCCTCCCAAACCGGACTGCAAGTGCCCCAGCAACAAAGTTTAATCTTGGCAGGCAGCAATCTAGTGAGTAACGGCGGTCATCTACAAGCACCGCAAGGACGCATCGAACTGGCGGCTGTGGGCAATAACGCTCGTGTCAACTTACAATCCGTTTCTTCAGGTTGGCATTTAACTTACGAGAACGTTCCCGAATTTGGTCAACTGCTGTATTCCCAACAGTCAGTAGCAGATGCCAGTGGTGCGGGAGGCGGTACAATTTTCCTACGCGGCGGCGATGTAACCCTAACGGAAGGGTCTTCGCTGGTAGCCGATACCTTAGCAAACGGCACCGGTGGCGGTATTTTCATCGATGCCAATCATCTGCAAGTGAGAGAAGGTGCTTTTCTTTCCGCTTCCACCCTGGGTACGGGTACAGGCGGCAATATTGTTTTGAACGCTACCGATAGAATCGATATCGCAGGAACTGGTGACTTTCAAGAAATTGGATTGAAACTTTTTCGACAGCAATTTACTAGAGATGATATTCGCGATGGTGTTTTTACGACAAGTTTTGCTGCTGGAAAAGCTGGAGATATTCGCCTGCAAAGCGAAAATATCAAAGTAAGTAACGGAAGTTGGGTATCGGCTTCTACGTTTGCCACTGGCGAAGGCGGTTCGTTGCAAGTTCGTGCGACGGATTCGGTGGAAGTGGTGCAATCTTCGATACTAACAGGCACTTCTGGTAGCCGTCGTTCGGGAAATTTGGAGATTTCTGCTTCAACTCTGCGGATTCTAGATGGCGGTGTTGTAACCACAATTACTTTAGGTGAAGGAGATGGAGGAAACATAATCGTTGATGCTTGGGAGTCAATAGACATTATTGCTAGAAATCAAATAGAGATGGTAAATCATTCTCCTGTGTTTTCTGTTAGTTTTGGATTAAGTACTTTATTAGCTGTCACAGTCAGTTCGGGGAATGCTGGCGATTTGTCAATTTCCACGAAAAATCTATCACTTTACAATGGGGGACAAATTCTTGCTGAAGCACGAGGTTCTGGTAACGGTGGCGATATCGATATTGATGCGACGGAGATGGTTGTTCGCGGTACAGCTATTAATATGAACGACGATCCTATAAAGAATCAGTGGGAAGCGCCTTCTGTAGTTAGTGTTGAATCGCTAACTTCAGGAAATGCTGGCAATCTCACAATTGATACAGAAAGTCTAATCCTTGAGGAGGGAGCTTCGATTCGTGCTCGAACTACCGATACAGGCAATGGTGGTACGTTAGAAGTTCGTGCAAGTGAGTTTATAGATATCAGCGGTTTTGCTTCTGATGGTTTTTCCTATAGTGGTTTATTTGCAGGTGCTTCGGTAAGTAGATCTTCGACAACTGCACCGAAAGGGAATGCCGGTAGTGTATTCGTTGAAACACCCAGTCTAAGGTTACGCGATGGCGGAAGAATTAGTGTGGTCAGTGTTGGTTTGGGAGATGCTGGCGATGTAGAAATTTATGCCGATGGCGTTCGCTTGGATGGTGGTATCATTAAGGCACGCACGCAAGTTGGTGCTTCTGGAAATATTAGCGTGCGATCGCATCAAATCTACTTACAAGGAAACTCGCGTCTGAACACTGACAGCCAAGCGACTACTGGCGGTAACATTTTTTTGGATACCGACGTTTTGGTGGCGAAAGAAAATAGCGACATTACCGCCAATGCTGTTGCAGGTTTTGGTGGTCGCGTGGAAGTCAACGCTGAAGGCATTTTCGGTACTCAGTTTCGCCAGCAAACAACTCCCAACAGCGACATCACTGCCACTTCCGAACGAGGACCAGCTTTTAGCGGTACTGTGGAAATTAATACTCCCGACCTCAATCTTGCAGAAAGCATGTTTGTTACCACCATCGAACCATTGCCAACTCTTCCCCAAAATCCTTGTGCCATTGCTGGTCAAGACACGGGATTTATCTATACCAGACGCGGCGGCATGCCACCTACTCCTAGGGAAAGGGTCAATCAAGATGCCACTCCCAGCGAATCCCCCCAGCGAATTGTGGAAGCACAGGGATGGGTGAAGTCTGCTGATGGTACGATTCGACTAACGGCGGATACCCATCGGGTGATTCCTTATGGTACTTGGTTGAAACCGCCACCGGCTTGTGGTATTGATGAAAGTTTATCTCCAAGCGATCGCTCGTGGTGATGGTACTATAAATCAGGAATGGTTTTGGAGGTTTTTAGAAAAAAGCGATCGCGTTTGGGAGATGGAATTTTAAAGAGATTCCCACGGTATGGGGGAGGGGCAGGCACGGGGGCGCTGCCCCTACCGGGATTTGTCGTTTTTGTGGTTTTGCTTGGCGGAGGGGATTTCTATGGTCTGGGGGAGGGGTAGGCACGGGGGCGCTGCCCCTACCGGGATTTGTCGTTTTTGTGGTTTTGCTTGGCGGAGTTTCAAAGAACGAGGGAAATGTATGAAATAATAGTAAGAATTTATAGAAATTGCGACTTCTAAAAAAAATCCGGTTGCGGATGGTATTGTTCCCAATGTTCTGATTCCTGTTCCCAAGCCAATGGATTATTATTAATATATTCACGAATTTTATTTAAAGAATGACGGTTGCGAACAATAACTTCGTAATAATTGCGTTGCCACAATCGTTTCACAAAAGGTGGCCAATTTTTATCCTGAACCCCATAACGATATTTTGTTGTAGTAAGCGATTTAAACCGATGCACTACATCACCTAATGCCATCGATTTTTCCATAGGGGCAATCTCGGTGTGGTTGCTCTGGTTATCGGTATGGAAATTCGATCGCGGAGGATTAGAATTCTCTGTTAATACGATGATTCCGTGGATATGATTGGGCATAATCACAAATGCATCAGTTTCAACCCCCGGATACATTATGGGAATTTCATTCCATACCTTGTGAACCATCTGACCTGCTTCACTGAGATACAACTGACCATTTTTAATCTTTCCCAACAGTAGCAGCCCTTGGTTGATACAAATCGTAACAAAATAAGCACCTGGTTGCGAATAATCGTATCCTTTTAAACGGATAGAACGGCGTTTGTGGATATTGGGATCGTATTTCATCGCAGTCAATGCTGTTAAAAAACCATTTTTTCTATTATAATCGTCCTTGGTTGAACAGAAAATACTTGTTTTTCGGTAATGTTGCTTTTTGTAAATTAGATATGTAGCGATCGCTTTTCTCCGGCCTTCCAAAACAAATTTTTGCCATAATCAAGCCACATCAAAACCACAAATTCCGTAGGGGCAACCCCCCGTGGTTGCCCCCTTC
>NZ_LNDC01000101.1:0-71908 GCF_001870905.1 Geitlerinema sp. PCC 9228 | reverse complement strand
TTCCAAAACAAATTTTTGCCATAATCAAGCCACATCAAAACCACAAATTCCGTAGGGGCAACCCCCCGTGGTTGCCCCCTTCCCAGTAGTTCCCAATCGGATTTCGGTAAGGAGCGATCGCATTTTGTTTGCAGAATTTGGAGAATCGCGATCGCGTTTGGGAAATATAATTTTAAAGAGTGAGATCGCAAGAACTGATGCAATCAAAACAATTTTGGGATATATTCACCGATAGGGCATAACTTTGAGGAGATTTGATAATGGCAGTTATTTCAGAACATATTGAAATCACGCCAGGCATCTGTGGTGGCAAACCCCGTATTGCCGGTCATCGGATTCGAGTTCAAGACGTTGTCATTTGGCACGAACAAATGGGAATGTCTCCCGATGAAATTGTCTCGCGGCATCCTACCATTACGTTAGCTGATGTTTACGCAGCCTTAGCTTATTATCACGACCATTTTGAAGAAATTCGACAACAAATTCGAGATAGTGAAGCTTTTGTACGACAGTTACAAGCTGAAATTCCTTCTAAAGTACAGCAAAAATTAAAAGGATAAGGTTTTGGTTAAAATTCGATTTCACTTGGAGGAGCAAGTCGAACGGTTGATGAAGAACAATTAGCTTTTATTATTTTCCAACAGCGTGAATTTTTACCCAAGACGACGATTTTTTAGCGATTCACAAACAGGGAAGAGAGCATTATGGCATTGTGTATTGCCACCAAAATACTCGCTCAATTGGTGAAATTATACGTGAATTAATTTTAATTTGGGAAGTTCTCGAACCATTAGACATGAAGAATTACATAGAGTTTATCTAATAATCGCGATCGCGTGTTTGGTTTTGGGATTTGGGGAAATGCGATCGCATGAAAAAAGTACAACCATTCCGCTTATAAAAAACAGTGCTACAATGGAACAATATAAAGCCTTTTCAGAAAGCGTATGGCAATAACCAGTCGCCAACTCAGCCTGCAAGAATTTCTTCAGTTGCCGGAAATTGACGAATCGCCAGCTTGGGAATTGGTTGACCAGGTTCCCAGGCAAAAACCCATGCCAACAGCTTACCATAGCATTCTTCAGAAACGTTTGGTGGCAGCGATCGATGCTTGTGATTCTCCTTACGAAGCATTTCCCAAACTACGTTGTATGGTAGAACCGCATTCTATTGTTTCCGATATTGTGGTTATGCGGCGAGAGCAAATACCAACTGGAAATTCTCCATTTGTGGGTGCCCCACCTTGGATCGTTGAAATTTTATCTCCCAACCAAAGTACGACAAAAATTATTGCCAAGATGCACATTTGTTTGCAGGCAGGCAGTCAATTGGGTTGGTTGATTGACCCAGGGGAGAAAATTGTTATCGTTATGCGATCGCGTTTTTCCGAAGTTGGCAAAGGGCAAAATTATTTTAGTGTATTTCAAGGAGAGGAAGTTTTACCGGTTTTAGAGGGATTGGATTGGGAAATTATGCCGGTGCGAATGTTTGGCTGGTTGTTCTAGTGTGGATGGTTTTGGTGGATTTGTAGAAAAAAGCGATCGCTCGGTTGAGAAATGGAGCGATCGCGTGTTTGGTTTTGGGAGTTTGGGAAAAGCGATCGCTATTCGTTTTGATTGTGGGACTCGTCAATTTCTTCTATTAGTCCTAGAATTTTTAAGATGTATCTTTTTACCATTTGAAAAAATCGTATCGTTTGGAAAATTCCAATGATACTGTAAACTCGTACTAGAACCAGTTATGTTATATTCATTTGCCAGGCCATACTTGTGAAATTCACCCATAAATTTATCAGTTATCTCTATCCCCATAATATTAGTTTTCTTTTTCTCATCCCAGTTATAGCGGTCAAAAACATGTACCTTGAAATTAGCAGTAACATCTGAAGAGCCTGAACCAGAAGGAACAGAATTGATGACGCCTGTAATTCTGTAATAAAATCCACCTAGCGCATAAAACCAATCCTTGCTTTTATGTTTTTGGGCGTAAAATTTTGTATCCAAATCCCAAGGCATACTAACAGAAAACTCTAAATTGTTATGAACACCAAGAGATTTAATTTTTCTTCGAGCACGATTAGCAAGATCCTTTATATCCTCTTCTATTACCTCCTTAAAATCAGGTAAATCTTGTATCATCGAATCAACATTTAGATCCTCTATAGGGCTACCTGTATTGTTAAGATAATGCCTTAAATGTCGAGCCGCATTTTTCCAGCCCAAAACCACCTCAAAGCTATCAGCAATCTCGTCTCTTAGTCTATTCTTGAGATATGGCAAATGTAGCTTATTCCAAGGTAACGCTTTCTTCTCACTTGTACCTTTATCAGCTAATTTTTTATTGGCTTCTTCAAAATTTGGTTGATCCTCCAATGGTTCCTTGATTATTTTACTGCGATTAGGTGATGTTGAATCGCTGGAGTCGCCACCATCTCCTTTTTCGTACCAAGATTTTTGACCATTAGGCTGAAGGACCAAATGTCCGTTTTCGTAATAATGAGTGACGACACCGTTGCTACTTTCTTGCGTTTCTATATGATTCCCTGCATCGTGAGGAACTCCCCCATGACCAGGCTGCGGTGGTACCTCTTCATCGGAACCTTCCGTAACGTAATAAGCAGCTACGTAACCTGTCTTATCTTTAGCCTCAACCTTGTACCATTTTGTGCGATCGCCTGGATATTCACCACCAGATACTTCTTCCAGGATAGTCAGCTCGCTTCCTTTTGGTAACTTACCAATGATGGAATCATTCACAGACGGACCGCTGCGGAAATTCAAAGAAACACTGCCCACATTGTCATTAACATATCCTGGTTTGGGACCAATGTTTTCAGCGGGAGGTTGGTTGCTATCATTATCAACTTGAACGCCAGGCACGCGAAGGAAACGGTCGGGATCGTTAGCTGAAATTGTCCGAACGTTATGAAGCGTACCTTCACCACCACCGTCCCAGTTCGTCTTCCAATGAGATTCGGAGATGACGATTGTACCGTCGGAATTCACACGTTCGACAACAGCAACATGATTGGCTCCATTGCTTGTCCACTGTGCGATATCACCTGGTTGAGGATTGGAGACAATTTGCGTTCCATTGGAACTTTGATGGTGCCATTCGTTGGCATTCCCAGTCATGGACTGTAATGCAGCTTTATTGCCACCAAGCTCAAGAACGCGACCGTGAGCGTACCAAGTACAATTTCCTTCCGTGTTACCGGTATTGTCCACTAAGCTGGAACCATACATGGATTGAGCAAAGATATTGCCATAGGTATAGTATTGTGGACGATTTTCAAAGTATGCTGCTCCTTTCTGAGACAAGATGGGATTGGGAAGGGAGCCAGACGAACCTGGATCGGGTGATGTAGATTCTTCCGGTGCCTGAATGGAAGGTCCACTATTGGGATAGCCATAAATATAGGCACTAGGTACCCAGTAGTCAGTTCCAGCAATGCGATACCATAACTCATCCGCTTTGCCGGTCCAGAAATCGTTTACAGCTTCCCCATAAGTCCAGGCATCGAATTCCAGGTACTTATCACTGACAGCAGCCATTCCCGAGCCCCATTTATCATCAACCTCTGGACTGCGACGGTAGGCTACGCCATACCAAGGGTGACCAATGGGAGCCACCGTACCATCAAAGGATTCATGTGTGATGTCATAATTGAAATCAACTGCTCGTTCTCCTGCTGTAACCTCGCCTTCACCGCTCCAACTATCGGGAGCAAACAGAGGTTCCGGATCGTACTCTTGGGGTGTCGTCACCCGTGCCAAATTCACAGCCGCCGCTATATTCAGCAAACCAGCACCGGTTTGTTCGTCCCAATTGGGATTATCCAAGTCAGTAGCCGTATCCTTCAGCAAATCCAAAACCTGACGGTAGCTTAAATCCGGATTGGCAGCCCAAACTTGAGACACAGCACCTGTTACTTTCGCCGTGGCTACCGAAGATCCTTTCATGGTGCCCACACCATCGCCTACCGTCGAAAACACCCCATCATCTTCCGTGCCACCTTCAGCGACAATATCCAACGTCCGTCCGTAACTGGAATAATCCGCACGTTCGTGTCCGCGAGCATCCGAAACACTTGCATCAGTTTCTTCCGCCGCACCCACGGTAATCAGATTGTCAAACTCTTGGGAAGCTTGACCCAAAGCTGACATTACGCCGCCATCGTTGCCAGCCGCAACCACAACCGCCACGTTGTTCTGCCGTGCGTATTCCAACGCTTTCCGTTCCTCTGGCGTCAACTCGTAGCGAGTAGTAACGTTGCCATCTTCGTCAGTTTGGGTCAAATCCATACTCAAATTGACCACAGCATTCTCGCGACCCGACTCTTGCACCTGGTCAACAAACTCATTCAAAGATTCTTCCCAATTGTTGCCGCCAACGCCGCGACCCAACCAAACCGGTGCTTCGTCGTTAATACCATCAATGCCTTCACCATTGTTTTGCTGTGCGGAAATCAATCCCAGGGTGTGAGTACCGTGTTGGTTGCCTTCGCCTTTCTCTAGCAAGGGATTGTCATCCCCATCCACGCGGTCTTGACCCAGGGTGACGTTATCGTAGTTAATATCTGGATTGTTGCCAGCAAAGCCGGTGTCGATAACACCAACCAGGGGTTGGTCGGCTTTAGGAGATTCAAACTGACTAGCCGGCGTTGTGGCTAATTTTTCCTCGATACTCCGTTTCGTTTCCGCAGGCGAGGTGGTTTCGGTTTCGCTTTGCTGGTTTGGTGACGAGGAAGAGTCTGCCGCCGCATCGCCGTCGTTGGCATTATCCAGTTGTTCGGTATCGCCAGATTCAGCCACCGTGGTTTCGCTACTGCCGTCACCTACATCGGCTGGCATATCTTCGTAGGTAACCGTCTCTGGGTCAAAACCATCGTCGCTACTGTCGCCGGCAGTGGTTTCTTGGCTATCCCCAGATTCGCTACCGCTACTGTCGCTTTCGGAAGTGGTTTCTTCAGAAGCCACCGTTTCTGGCTGGGAAGATTGGCTGGATTCTTCCGTTTCTTGGGAAGTTTCCTCGGATCGATCCACCGATTTAGAGGAAGTTTCCGTTGGTTTGCTGTCTGAAGAGGTGTCGGCAGAGGTATCCGCAGACTTGTCGGTGGATCCTTGGGAAACTTGGGTGGCTTC
Organism: Geitlerinema sp. PCC 9228; assembly: GCF_001870905.1. Lineage (NCBI taxonomy): Bacteria > Bacillati > Cyanobacteriota > Cyanophyceae > Geitlerinematales > Geitlerinemataceae > Geitlerinema > Geitlerinema sp. PCC 9228. The sequence continues at coordinate 66,764 of NZ_LNDC01000101.1, read as the reverse complement.
GCTGTCTTTAGAGGAGTTTTGGGTTTGGGAAGCAACGGTTTTCTCAGATTCGGAAGATGGTTGTTGCTGGGAAGTTTCGCTGGATTTTTCCGAAACCACTTTCTCTGGAGATGTTTGCGTTTGTTGTTGGGAATCTTCAGAAGTAGCGATTTCTTCCGTTTCTGGCTGCGATGCTGCTGGCGAATCTTGGCTGGATTCTTCCGAAGTACTGGTTTCGGGAGATTTTTCGGCGGAGTTATCGCTAGATTTTTCCGAAACCACAGTTTCTTCCGTTTCGGCAGATGCTTCGCTGGATGGTTCTTTACCGGATTCGTCAGAAGTGCTGGTTTCGCTAGATTTTTCGGAAACTGCAGTTTCTTCTGTTTGCTGAGATGGTTCTTGACTAGATTCTTCCGTTTCTGGTTGCGACGTTGCGGAGGAATCTTCGGTTGACTCGTCAGCAGGTGTTGTCTGTTGGGATGTTTGGGAATCTTCTTTGACCGCAGCTTCGCTATCTTCGGTGGTTTCTTGGCTGCTATCTGCCTCGGAATCGGAATCAGAAGAGGATGGGTTGTCTTCTACTACGGTTTGTTGGGAATCTTCCGTGGTTTCGCTATCGGATGGGGTGCTTTCGCTGCTGTCGGAACTACCAGCACTGGTATCGCCACTGTCGGCTTCACCACCAGCATCCGGCATTTCTGGGGTAATGTAGGGTTTGGTGTATTCGATTAAGGCTTTCCCTAAATCTTTGCCTCGCCAGTCTTTTCCTGAGGTGACCATCTCATCCATGGATGGTGCTTCTCCGCTGGCACCCCGTACTTGGAAGATAACGTCATTGTAGTCGCGATCGCTATTTTCATCCACCCGCCAGTCTTCCATGGCAAAGGTGTTCCCTTCTCCCGTTACATCCACAATCTGACCGAAGTGCAAACCATCGTTGGGATTGGCTGTCTTCAGAGAAAACAGGGGTTTCTCGTCACCACCCACGTCGGGATTGTCTACCACATCGCTAACTCGACCATTGGGAACCAACATGACGCCAAATTCATCCCCTGGTTTCATCTGGAAGGTTTTCACGCTTTGGTAGCTACCGGCGTTTTGATTTTCTTCTCCCAGACGACCTTCAAATTTGGCACCTTCGTCTTGGTCGGAAATGACGATGTGACCGGATTCGGAGTCACTAGCGGCACGATTGGCGGCTTCTTGGATAAATTCGCGGCTGCCGGGTTGAATTTCTTCCATGCCTTCTAGGCTAAAGATGGCAACTTCGCCTTCGTAACCGCCGCCGTCAAATAAATAATCTACGCCAATTTGACCGCTTTCATCCACGGTGAATTTCCCGGTGGTGTATTCCACAGGAGAGGTTTCGCTTTCGGCGGTGTCGCTTTCGCTATCTTCGCTGTTGCTGGCTTCTGTGGTTTCGTCGGTTTCTTCGGTGGTAGTGTCGCTATCTTCGGAACTGCTTTCTTCTGCGGTGGTCTCAGTTTCTTCCACTTTTTCCGAATCGCTGCTTTCTTCGGTGGTAGTGTCGCTATCTTCGGAACTGCTTTCTTCTGCGGTGGTCTCAGTTTCTTCCGCTTTTTCCGAATCGCTGCTTTCTACCGTGGTAGTTTCGCTATCTTCTGCCGATTCTTCGCTGGTTTTTGCGGTGGTTTCGCTTTCAGAAGTTTCGGAAGCATCGCTGCTATCGGCTAGTTGACTCTCGCTATCTTCTGCCGATTCTTCGCTGGTTTTTGCGGTGGTCTCACTTTCAGAAGTTTCGGAAGCATCGCTGCTATCCGTCGAACTGCTATCGTCTGTCGATTCGGAACTGGTGGTATCGCTGTTTTCCTCACTGCTAGGAGAAGATTTTTCCGAGTCTGCTGCTATCTCGCTTTCGCTATCTTCGCTGTCGGTTTCGCTGCTGGTTTTCGTGGTTTCTTGAGAATCCGATTCGCTGTTGCTGCTGGTTTCCGAATCGCTGCTGCTAGCGGTTTCTGTGTTTTCTGCCGATGAATCGGATTCGCTGCTGGTGGTGGTATTGCTTTCGCCATCGCTAACGGTTTCGTCGCTAGCTTCCTCGTCGCTTACAAACTCAATTTCTTCTAAATCTTCTTCAGGTATGGGGTCTTCCCCTTCACTACTTGCTGTATCTTCTTCATCTGGTAACTCAGGTACCTGTGCGTCGTCGCTTGGGGAATCTCCTTGTAAGATTGCGGGGTCTAACTCCTCACCATCCACACCACCGCTGGGGGTGAGGATGGGTTCCAGAGCAAATCCCTGCAATGCCTCTTGTTTTTGGGAATTTGGGGCGTTTTCTTCGCGGTTGGCGGCTCGGCGCGAACGTTTTTGTTTGGAAGAGAGAAAGTCGAACATGGCTGATGCACCTCTGATGGCAGCTGGGAAAATAATAGGCTCCGCATCGCTAAACCCAGGACTTGAGCGATCGCAAATCAGAGTCTTGATATTTTCCTTTCTACTATCTCTCTCAGGTTATTGTCCACCCTTTTTACGGAAAATTTGGAAAGATTTTGAAAATTCAGTATGGTTACGCAAACATGGCATTTTCCATTTAAAGCTTTGATAAAGTCTCACCAAATATACGGAGAATCGGGGCGGAAAAATTCTCGCCAAATCCCCACAAACTAGAACTGTGGCTGGCTCTCCCCGACACTTCTCTGGAAACCAAAATCTGGATTTTCTATTAACGAATCAAGCGAAAAGCAGATGCTGCGGCGGTTTCATCCACTGGCAGCTGGCTGTGCGATCGCGGCTGGCTATCCCCCTTTTATAGTCTCTCGAAATCATCCCCTATTTTTACGGAAAACTTCTAAAAAATTAACAAAATCATATAAAAATCATTTTTATCTTGGTAAACCTTTCCCAGCAGAACCCCCCTGAAGGGAATGGAAGCTCTTGCCAGGCACCGACAGAACGACAAAATATTTCCTCGCTCTGACGTTAGGAGAATCTCCAAAACCCTTGCAATATAAGGAATTGGGAATTTATACTCCCAAGAAAACAGCTGTTTGATTCTGCTCCTTTAGCAAAAATTTACGAAAACGACCGGTTTTTAAAGTTTTTGCAAAGTTACCAATGACTACTTTTCAAACAAGTTTTTTCGTTTTATAGTTTTTATTGTCCAAGTCTGAGCTTGTTTTTCTTGATTTCAATAATGGGGATTGCTGCCGATTCTGGCAAGAACCCCTTGTAAAAAGGAGCGATTTGCTGCCAAAAGAGGTCAAAACTAGGGGTTTTCAACGTACCAACCAATAGATTCTGGCGAACGAGGGGTTAACGAACCGCTGGTCTATTGGAAAATAGAAAATTTCTTTCAAAAAAATTGTTCCATTTCCGTAAAACGGACGCTATTTGCTTGAGAGATCTTATAGAGGCGGAAAACATCGATATCGATCCGGTTCGCAACCAGGATGCGATCGCTTTTCCCAGCCATGGGGATGTTCTCTCCCTCGCTTTGGGTGTTGTCTACCGAAAACCAGGAGTCTACCAGTGAGCGATTTACCAATTGATGAAGGCAATACAACTGCCGGTCTTTCCCCGGAAGACAATCTAAAAAACGATTCGCAGCAATTGTTGGATGGCAATTCCCCAGACGATACAGGTGTCTCGGGAGAAGAGGCAGCAAGTTCCAGCGATGAAATCCAACAATGGTCGAACGAAGATGACGAACAAGCAAAGGTCATCTTGGGTAGCAACAATCCGGAAGTGGATAGCAGCAATACGGAGTTAGAACCTTCTACAGATGGTAAAGACCCGCTAACGGGAGAATCGGAAACGGCAGACACCAGCGACGATGCCATAACCAATGGGGGAAATACTGACGATTCGCCAACTGAGGTAGACAGCGAATCAGTATCTTCCACCAATGCCGATTCCCAGCCAACGGAAAATGTGGAAAATAGCTCTTCCTCTCAGGTAGATACCAGTAGCAACGACGGTAAGACATCCAACGACACAAGTAGCGATCGCTCTTCTGGAGAAAACGATAGCCAAAGCGATGGGGAAGATACCACGGAACCATCTGTAACCAATTCCCAATCCCAGCAACAACCAGAAACCGCAAATAACGACGGTCAGACGGAAGCATCTCAAAGCAATAATTCTTCCAACGAAGAAAACGCTACAGACAACCAGTTTGAGTTTACCTCCGGTACATTTGAAGTTGGCAGTGGCGGTCAAGTGAGCGTTGACTACCTGTTTGACGGTGGTAGTTACGAAGGTGAGGTAGGGATTTTTAGCCTCCAGGGAATGGAGGAATTTTGGCAGCAGGGAGAACAAGCTTTTATCGAAGAAGCTGCCAAACGTGCCACTAGCCATTCTACACAAGGACATGTGGTCATCCGCGATCGCAGTGAGGGAGCGAGGTTTTCCGGCGAGTTGGGAGAAAGCGATCGCAACCAGGGAGACTATCCCGGCATTCAAACCTTTGAAATGGAATCGGGGGATAAATTTGCGGTGATGCTGGTTCCGAAAGGCAGCATCGAAGAAGTTGCTGAAAATCCCAGCATGAATGGCAACCAACGTCCTCTATTTTCCCTTGCCACAGCCAATCCCGACGATCGATTTCACTTAACCCAAATTGCCGATGTTACCGGCGATGGCAACACCTTTGCCATGGAAGATTTACCAGAAAATCATAACTGGTTCGATAGCGATTATAACGATTTCATTTTTCAAATTCAGGGAGCTGTCGGTGAAGCCGAATCTTTGGATAAATTAATCGACCAAGAGGAAGATTGGCGGGAGTTGGATTCTGCCAGCGAGTTAATGAGTTATGCTCGGGAAAATACAACGAATTCCAGTGAATCCGAACTTGTAGCAGAAGATAAGAACCCAAGCGATGGTAGCAACGAGCAAAGTCAAGAAAATAGCGATCGCGGTGCTTCCGAAACTGAAGTAACAGAAGCTTCTGATTCCGATTCTTCCCAGGGAACGGAAAACAACGACCAACCCACCAATGACAATCAAAATTCTCCCAATAGCGATCGCGGTGCTTCCGAAACCGAGCTAACAGAAGCGTCTGATTCCAATTCTTCCCAGGGAACGGAAAACAACGAACAACCCACCAGTGACAATCAAAATTCTCCCAATAGCGATCGCGGTGCTTCCAAAAACGAGGTAACAGAATCATCTGATTCCAATTCTTCCCAGGGAACGGAAAATAACGAACAACCCACCAATGACAATCAAAATTCTCCAAATAGCGATCGCGGTTCTTCTGAAACCGAGCTAACGGAAACTTCTGATTCGGAATCGGATGTTTCACCTCAAACAAAACAGAATAGCGATCGCGGTGCTTCCGAAAACGAGGTAACAGAATCATCTGATTCCACTTCTTCCCAGGGAACGGAAAACAACGACCAACCCACCAATGACAATCAAAATTCTCCAAATAGCGATCGCCAAACAGAAAAATCCGTAGAAACTTCTCAAGAAAGCAACAGCCAACAGTCAGAAAATAACGAAAATAGCAATGCCCAAAATTCCCAGCCATTCAGCCTGGAATCGGGGGTCTTTGAAGTAGGCGAACAAGGTCAAGTTACCTTTGACTATCTATTTGATGCTGGTTCCTACGAAAGCGAACTCGGTATCTTTAACCTAGAAGGCATGGAGAACTTCCAACAGCAGGGAGAAGAAGCCTTCTTGCGAGAAGCCGTACGACGAGCCGCCAGTAACTCTAGTGAAGGTCATGTCGTTATCGAAGATCGTCAAGAAGGAGCCAGGTTTACCGGTACCCTGGGAGAAAAAGACCGCAGTGAAGGCGACTATCAAGGCATTAAAACCTTCGAGATGGAATCGGGAGAACAATTTGGTGTGGTTCTGGTTCCGGATGGCACATTAAACGAAGCTTTAGACAGTTCCTCATGGAATGACAAACAACGTCCCATTGTTTCCTTACCCAGCCTCAACGAAGATGGACAATCGCAAATTGGACAAATCGCCGACATCACTGGAAAAGGCAATACCTTTGCCATTGAAGATATTCCCGTGGAAAATTCCAAATTTGACGGCGACTACAACGACCTCATCTTCCAAATTCAGGGAGCTACAGGCGAAACAGCTCTCTACGAAGATTTGGTGCAACCAGATGCCGATTGGACAGATACCCAACGCGGTGAGTCTCTAGTCCATTACGTCAACCGCGAAGGCAGCGATGGTTCCATTCAAGATCGTTTGTCCGACCGAGTGAAATTTGCCATTGAGCGTTCTCAAGACTTAGAGAGCCACCAACCAGAAGCATTAGCTCAAGCCGAAAAATGGGTGGTCGGTCTTGATTCTAACTATTCTTCAGCCCAATTAGCTCGTCTATTTGAAGCAGAAGATTGGGGAGCCACCGGACATATTCCCAACACCTACGTCTGGCATTTCCCCGAACAACTTTCCCCAGAACAGATTCAAAACCGGTTGGCGGATTTGCAAGGCATAGATTTTGCCTATCCCCTGGTAGCCACTGAATTGGAATCCCTATCCCCTCAAGACGATCCCCTGTATAAAAATCAATGGCATTTAGAAGAAACCAACGTTTCCCAAGTTTGGGATCGGGGGGTTACCGGAAAAGAAACCACCATCGGCATGGTGGATAACGGCATCCAACACGACCATCCCGATTTGCAAGAGAACTACCGCGCTGACCTAAGTCGGGATTTTAACGAAACCCAAGATGGAACCTACGACAACAATCCGGCACCAGAGACAGACAACACTGATTCAACTACCCAAACAGCTCACGGGACCGCTATGGCTGGCATTGCTGCCGCTTCAGGAGGAAATGGTATTGGCGGTAGCGGTGCCGCACCGGATGCTTCTCTAGCTGGATTGCGGCTGACAGGAGAGGACTCCGTCACCGGTTGGCAAATCGCCGATGCCTTATCTTACCTAAACAACGACATTGATATTTACAACAACAGTTGGAAACCAAACAATTCATTCTGGAGTTCGCCTCTGGCAGAGTATCGATTGGAAACAGGAGCGAATCAGGGACGAGATGGTGCTGGCAACGTTTATGTCTTCGGTGCTGGTAACGATGGTTTGGCCATGGGTGGTGTCAACTACAATGCCTTTGCTAATTCCCGCCACACCATCGCTGTGGGAGCTGTGGATAATACCGGCAGTCGAGCCAATTATAGCGAAATGGGCACGCCAGTTTTGTTATCTGCCCCTTCCGATAGGCTGTTGAATTCCCAATTTGACGACATCGAAAAAGCTTTAAACTCTGCAATCACCACCACTGACTTGATGGGTAGTGAGGGACGCAATCCGGGAGGTACGGAAACAGATTACCAAGATGGAGACTATACCATGCAGTCGGGTGGCACTTCTTCCGCTGCCGCCTTAGTGTCGGGCATTGGTTCGCTTATCCTAGATGCCAATCCTGACCTCACCTGGCGCGACGTACAGCATATTCTAATTGAAACTGCCCAGCAACCAGAAGCCAGCAACCCAGAGCAAACAGATAGCGGTTGGATAACCAACGGTGGTGGCTACCAGTTCCATCCCGGTTATGGGTTTGGGGTGATTGATGCCGAAGCTGCCGTAGAAGCGGCTCAAGACTGGACTCCTGTAGGTACGGAAGTGAAGCTGTCTTCTGGAGGAAGGCACCCAAACCAAACGATTTCAAACAACGGACAGCAACTCAACGATAGCATCCAGATGGAAGAAGACATCACTGTGGAATCGGCGGAAGTGATGTTTGATGCTTCCCATCCTGTCAAAGGTGATTTAGAAGTTTCTTTGGTACATACTTACACCGATCCAGAAACGGGAGAAACCATAGAAACGGAATCGTTACTAGCCACCCCCAATTCATCGACAGCAGAAGATTACAACAAGTGGATATTTACGAGTGCCTCGCACTGGGGAGAAACTTCTCAGGGAGAATGGGAGTTGCGAGTTGCAGACGAGGTGTCTCAGAACTCTTTTAAGGAAGATGGAACCTGGAACTCGTGGCAGTTAAATCTGTATGGCAGCAAACCGACAGTGACTATAGAAGCCACCGATGCGGATGCAAACGAAGGAGGAGATCCTGGTGAGTTTACCTTTAGTCGTACCGGCAATACCCACAATCCCTTGACGGTGAATTACACCATCGAAGGGGAACATCACTGGTCTCGTCCCCAAGCTAGCAATGGAACGGATTACAAGACCATCGATGAAAAAAGCATTACCATTCCCCAAGGGGAATCTTCTGTAACGCTACCCATCCAACCTCTAGAAGACGGAGAACCAGAATGGCCGGAAACAGTCAGATTGAAGCTAGAAGAAAAAGATGGCTATGAAATTGGGGCAGACAACATGGATGTGGTCACCATTTGGGATAACGAACCGCCGCAACTTCATTTTCTAGGTGATTGGTGGACTGGCCAACCCCATATTTACCATACAGACGCTTATACATCAGAAGCTGGAAATGCAGAGCATTTCTTGATTCGAAGGACTGGCAGTTTGGAAGAAGATATTACCTTTTACTATTCATTTCCTGGAGAAGCGGAAAATGGGAAAGACTTTCAAGAACTATCCGGACAAATGACACTACCAGCTCACAAGCAAGAGAATTACTTATCTTTTTATCCCATTGATGATGATGAAGTAGAAGGAGAAGAAACCTTAAAATTTAAAGCAGAGCCACATCCTTCATATACCCTGGGCGAGAACCCCACCATCCCTATAACTATTTGGGACAACGATGACAAAAATACCGTTTCGCTGGAAGCTACAGACAACAAAGCTTCTGAGTATGGCGATCCGGGCGAATTTACCATCACTCGCAGTGGCGATCTCAGCGAACCTTTAGAAGTCGATTTGTGGTTTAACGATTCTTGGCGGCATTTTACAGAAAATGATGGTACGGATTATCAAAAAGTTGACAATCCCATAACGATTCCTGCTGGTGAAGATACTTATAAAATTCAGATCGACCCCATCGATGACAATGAAATAGAAATTACTGAGTATATAGAACCCTTCATTAGAGAAAAGCCCAACTATGCTGTAGACCATTTTAATGACAGCGTATACGTTTACGATAATGAAATTCCCTCGCAAAAAGGGAAAACGCAACTCGGTAGTTCCGAAAGGGAATATAACAACGGCATAGCAGCAGATGATGCTGGCAACTCCTACGTAGCTGGTCGTACCTCTGGCGACCTAGCCGGGAATAATGCCGGTAGTTGGGATGCGTTTGTGGCTAAGTACGATGCCAATCAAAACTTGCAATGGCAACAACAGTTGGGAAGTTCTGGTTTTGACGAAGCCACAGATGTTGATGTAGATGCTGCTGGCAATATTTATGCTACTGGTTGGACGGATGGCAACTTGGCAGCTGACAGTTCCGGACGCCACGCTTGGATTGCTAAGTACGACAATGGGGGGAATCTCCAGTGGAAACGAGAGTTAGATACGTCGATTTACGATAAGTCTGGTTCCCTATACGAACTCTCTAGCAATAGCATTGCAGTGGATGCCAGCGGTCAAGCTTACATCAGTGGCTATACCTATGGCAATCTAGCGGCGGAAAATCCAGGTAGTTCGGCGGATGCTTGGCTGGCAAAATACGACACCAACGGCAACCAAACTTGGGTACGGCAGTTAGGCAGCAAGGCTTGGGATGAAGCCAATGACATTACTTTAGATGGCAATGGTTCTGTCTACCTCACCGGACAAACGGAAGGTCAGTTGGCATCCCTTGCCAATGAGAAAAAGCAACTAGCCGATAGCCAGGCAGATGATACGGATGCTTGGATTTCCAAGTACGATATCAATGGCAACCAACAATGGACCAAGCAATTAGGAACTGTGGCTTGGGATGAGTCGCAAAGCATTAGTGCCAACGCTCATAGCGATATCTACCTGTCAGGTAGTACCAAAGGCTGGATGGGAGAAACCTTTGATGGCGATAATGACGATTGGATGGCCGACTATGACGCTTGGTGGGGGGCTATTCATGGCGATCGCTCGGATTTAGGAGGAACTTATTTTGGTAAAGGCGATGCATGGGTCGCTCAGTTTCAGGCTGATGGCAATTTAAATTGGAGGCGTATTTTGGGTACCCCAGAAAGCGATCGCGCTACCGGTGTAGCGGCGGATGAGTTGGGTAATGTTTACTTAACCGGTCATACCCGAGGTCAAGTTGCCGATACACCCGCCGGGAAAGAAGATGTGTTTATCGCTCGATACAACCACGATGGTGCTTTGCAATGGTGGGAACAAGCCGGCACTGCCAATACCGAGAAAGCACAAGATTTGGCTATGAGTAGTGCTGGTCTTTTCTTGGCAGGAGATACGTTGAGTAATTTTGGTGGAACGCATCAAGGCAAAAATGATGCCTGGACGATGTATTTCCGCTAAAAAACTAGCAAACCAAACGATTTTTGTTCTTTTTGTTATTTGTTATTGGAGGTTCAACTCAAATGGCACAACTACACAGCTTAGCAAGAGTCAACACCCGCGAACTAAGAGTTCACCAATCAGAGATTCATTCCATGCGAGGTTTTTCGCTGTCTCTAGCTTCTACAAGTAACAACGAAACCACCTCTCTTGATGGCATTTGGGGATGGGTAGCTACTCCTGCTACCGGTTGGTGGGGCATCGACGTCGATGAAAGCTTTAACTGGTTTATGGAACAAGACCCCGAGGATCTGAATTGGTTCAAGCTGCTTTCATCAGAGAGCGATAATAGTGGTCCGGTTTTAGTTCCGGTCGATTCCAGTGAAGTTAATTCTAGCAGCTACGTTACATTAGCTTTAGAACCGCACGAGGAATTTTCTTCTCTATTCGAGCGAGTAGGATTGGTTTCACGTTTTGAAAGTGACAATCCGGTTTACGATGATAGTGTTTTACATGGTTTGTTTGCGAATAGCGAATATGAAATAACCAGTATTGAAAGTGTCAATTTCCAAAACTCGGAACCTGCTTCTTCTCAAGATATCCCCGAATCCTCTTCTCTACTAGGAGTTTTCGTGTTAGGCGCGATCGCGATGGGATGCTTTATCAAATCTCGCTTTCGAGAAACCATGTCCTAAGCTGTAGAGGCGATTCGCGAATCGCCTCTATATAGATATAAATTGCGGTTCTTGATTTATTTGCTTAATTCATTTATCCTTAATGTGGTTTGGTGCCAGCCAAGCATCTGTGTTCCTACAAACACAAATAACATTTTCGTATAGACATCGATATCCCAGAATGCTTTTTACGACCATCAGCGATCGGCTACATACATATAGAACCTCTTTGATTGCAGGGTTATCTTGTAGCGCTGTCACTGTAATTGGTTTCTTTCCAACTTGTAGCATCGCACAAGTGGTTCCAGATACAACTTTATCTCAACCGTCTACCGTAACTACACAAGAGAATACCATCTCTATTGAAGGAGGAACGCAAGCAGGCCAACATTTATTTCACAGTTTTGAAACGTTCTCCGTTCCAGCTGGAACCACAGCCATTTTTCAAAACCAACCACAAATACGCACAATTTTTAGCCGTATTACCGGCGACTCTGTTTCTAATATTAATGGTGTTTTAAGTGCCAACCATGCCGCCAGTCTGGTTTTGCTCAATCCCAATGGCATTTCCTTTGGTCCAAACGCTCGCCTCAATATTGGCGGTTCTTTTTTGGCTAGCACTGCAGAAAGCATTCATTTTGCAGATGGTACTCAGTTTCGCGCTCAGGAAACGCATTCAAAACCATTGCTAACAGTAAGCGTACCCGTTGGTTTGCAATACGGCAAGAATCCAGGCAACATTCAAGCTCAAAGTTCTTTATTACAAGTGTCTCCTACGCAAACAATTGGTTTGTTGGGAGGAAATATTTCCCTAGAAGCCGGCACAGCTATAGTAGCACCAGAAGGGCGTATTGAGTTGGGTAGTGTAGCCAGTCAAACGACGGTTGGTTTGGATAGGCTGGCTAATGGGTGGGGAGTTAGCTACGAACGCACAAACGGCTTTCTCGATATCAATATTGCTCAAGGGAGCGCAATTGAAACCAGTGGTGCGGATGGCGGTGCCATTCACCTATCAGGTCGTAATTTAGAAATAACTGATGGTTCTCTGATTCAAGCGACGAATCGTGGTCCCGGATCGGGTGGAACTGTAACAGTGGATGCTACGGAAACGCTAGAATTGCGCGGCACCACTGCCAACGGTCAGTTTCCTAGCGGCATTCTGGCTGAAACAGAAGGATCGGGAAATGCCGGTGATGTTGAGATAGAAGTTAACAACCTCACCTTTCAAAATGGCGGACAAGTATCAGTTTCTGCTTTAGGTAACAGCCAAGGACAAGCAGGTAATATAACTGTACGTGCTGAAGGTACGATTGCACTACAAGGTTATTTAATAAGTGAAGCTTTGGCTTCCGGAAGTGGTTTTTTTGCTAATACAAATAATGTAAGTGGTGGTGGCCATATTAACGTTCGTGCCAATCGGTTGATTTTGCGCGAAGGTGCGCAAATAACAACGGCAACTTCTGGTTTAGGGGAAAGCGGCGATATTACCATAGATGCGAACTCTATAGAACTAACTGGAACCGCTATACAGTCGCGGTTTTCTAGCGGCTTATTTTCTAATGCTGAAGCCAACTCTAAAGGCAATGGCGGTAATATTACTATCCACACCCAGCGGATGTTGGCACAAGGTGGCGCTCAGGTTAGTACGATAACTCTTGCAAGTGGCAATGCTGGTGACCTTCACGTTCGTGCTTCTGAACTCGTACAAGTATCGGGGAGAAGCGATCGCGATGTTCCTAGTGGTATTTTTACTCAAACAGAAGCTTCTGGAAAGAGTGGCAATTTGACTATTGACACAGAACAACTGCTCGTCACAAATAGTGCTTTGCTATCCAGTGCTACCTTAGGTTCGGGAAAAGGCGGTACTCTAGAAATTAATGCAGAACGTATGAGTATTCTGGGAGGAGGACAAGTTTCTGCGATCGCTGCTAGCGAAGGAGAGGGAGGAAAAGCCTTCATTCGCGTTGAGGAACTTTTAGAGGTTGAAGGAACCAATCTGCAAAATACTTCTAGCGGTTTGTTTACTCAAACGCAAAATGTAGGTCCGGCAGGAAATCTAGAAATTGCAACCGAACGTTTGAGCATTCGCAATGGCGGTAAAGTTTCGGTAAGCGGTACGCAACCGCGAGAAAATGCAGAAATCCCGGCAATAGAAGCATCGAACATTGGCAATGCTGGAAATTTGATTGTCAACGCCGACGAACTGCATTTAGAACAAGGGATTTTGGAAGCCACAACCATATCTGGCGATCGCGGTAATATTATGCTCGACAGTAGCGACTTGCGCTTGCGAGAAATTAGCCGTATCAACACCGACGCTCAAGGGGATTCTCAAGGCGGCAACATTGAAGTAGATACCGATACGTTAGTAGCGTTGGAAAACAGCGATATTACTGCCGATGCTGTGAATAATTTTGGTGGTCGGGTCGTTATCAATACCCAAGGAATTTACGGTACGGAATTTCGCAACCAACAAACTCCCCAAAGCGATATTACTGCTTCCTCCGAACTTGGACCCAAATTTAGCGGTATTGTGGAAATTAATACGCCAGAGTTCGATCCCACGCAAGGGTTGGTCCTACCCACCGTACCGCCACTGCCAGACGTGCCAGCAAATCCTTGCAAAATCGCCGGTCAGGAAACGGAGTTTGTCAATGCCAGACGGGGTGGTTTGCCGCCGACTCCCAGAGAAAGCATCAACCAGGAGATGGCAGCGACAACTTCAGCCAAAATCCAAGAGGCACAAGGTTGGGTGCGACGGGACGATGGTACGGTAGAACTGGTGATAAATCCCCGTCATATAATTCCTTACGGGTATTGGTTGCGCTTGGAACGACCAGATTGCAGCACTGACAGCGAAGAAAATTCCGATCGCTAATGAAAGGAGAAGCCAATGGCAAAGCCAAAATGGATGCATCGCGGGAAATGGCTGGTTTTGAGTTTCGTGACGGCACTGTTGTGTATTTGTGTGCCACCTGCGGTTCGATATGGTTCATCGCAAGCGATCGCGCATCTTCCTCAGTTTAACAATTCAGTGATAACCGCGATCGCCGATCGGGAAAATTCTACCCAACCAACATTGCAAGAAGTACGAGATTTGCAAGCCAGAGGTCACTACCATTATGCAACCAAAAAACTGATGGCGGCTTTGCAAATTGACTTTGACCTTTTTAATGCAATTTTACGCGACGAAGCTAGCGAACAACTTCCAAATTATTTTACTAAAAATCTATCGCGAACGGAACTGGAAGCTTGGAGAACTTTAGGCGACCTTTTACGAGTCACTGGTGCGTTGAATAATTCAGAACAAATTTTGCAATACAGTTTGGGAAAAAGCCAAACCATGGATTGGCAAAAAGAAATTGCTGCCAATTGGGTAAGTTTGGGAAATACACGACGCGCGATCGCTTTTCGAGAACTTTCTTTAGAGAACATTGATGACGCACAAAATACCTATCAACAGGCAGTTGCCAATTACCAGCAGGCTTTGCAAGAAACGGCAACCCAGAAAAATCATCTAATTTACCTACAAGCCAGACTCAATCTGTTGAATCTCTTTGCTGAAAAACCGACGGAATTTGATAGGCAAAACGCGATAACTTCCAGCCAAGTGAAAAACTTGCAACAAACGGTTCGCAATCAGTTGGAAGCGTTATCTCCTACAAGCGATCGCGCGATCGCAGCTAGAATCGATTTTGCTCGCACCCTCACTTGTTTGAAACTGCAAACGGATAATACAGTGGCTGTTGGTGAAGAAGGCAATATCTACCAACCTCCCATTGTTCGCCGTTGCAGTCACTCCCAATCCCAGTTTCAAAAAAACGATGTGTTGGCATCCTGGCAAGAAATTGCCAAATTAATATCCATCGCTGCTCAAAATGCTAAAGGTCATGGTAAAGAAATTAGAAATCCTCGGTTGTTTTCCTATGCTTTGGGATATTTAGGGCAACTTTACGAACTTCAGAAGCAATGGTCTGATGCTGAAGAGTTAACCAATCGAGCCATGAGTCTTGCTCAGTCAAGGCAAGCTTGGGATATTGCTTATCATTGGCAGTGGCAACAGGGGAGATTGCAAATTCTACAAGGTAATCGCAAAAAAGCGATCGAAGCTTATACAGCTGCTTATAATTCTCTACAGGATATTCGTCAAGATTTGGCGATTCTCAATGAAGACGTTCAATTTAATTTTCGCGAAGAAATCGAACCGGTTTACCGAGAATTGGTCGATTTGCTGTTAAAGGAAGAATCTCCCGGGGAAAAACGCCTCGAACAAGCTCGCCAAGTCATTGATGCTTTGCAAGTTGCCGAGTTAAATGATTTCTTTCGAGACCGATGTGCCGAACTCAAAGAGGTTGAGTTAGAGAAGATAGACCCCCATGCCGGTGTTTTCTATGCAATGGTTTTACCCAATCGAGAATCACCGCAACGGGTAGAGGTTATTCTGGATTTACCCGAAGAACCTTTGTACCACTACGAGCGATCGCCATCGAGTTTGCTTGATGATATAGAATTTCTCAAGGGATTTTTGGCACAACCTCCCAGAAAAGGCGGTACTTTCAACGAACAAGCACAGAGTATTTTGCAAGGAACTTATCAATGGTTTTTCCAAGAAGCCGATGAAAAAATTGCTGCCAGCCAGACAAAAGTAAAAACGCTTGTTTTTGTTTTGGATAGTGTATTGCAAGATTTGCCAGTGGCAGCTCTTCACGATGGAGAAAAATATTTTATTGAAAAATACCCCATTTCTGTTACTCCCAGTTTGAGGTTGTTAGAACCCCAGCGAATTACTTGGGATAATTTACATATTTTAGGCAACGGTCGCAGTAACTTTTCCAATTTAGAAAATGATAATTGGAACGATTTGCCTTACGTAAAAGAAGAAATACAAAATATAGAGTCCCAGTTTCCCAGACAAACAGAGCCCTTGCTCAATCAGGATTTTACCACCAACAATCTGAATGAGAAGGTGAATAATTCCTTTTTCCCGATTGTACACATAGCCACCCACGGTAAGTTTTCTTCTCAAGCAGAGAATACGTTTATTTTTGCCTGGGATGGGAAAATCAAAATTGAAGATTTGGGTCGCCTCCTACGCATCAATGACCCCACTCGATTGAACGACATTGAGTTGCTTGTTCTCAGTGCTTGTCAAACAGCTCAAGGAAACGATCGCACTACGCTAGGCATGGCGGGAACGGCATTGCAAGCAAGAGCACGTAGTATTATTGCTAGTTCTTGGGTGGTTAATGATAGGTCCACGGTTAATCTTATGGAACACTTTTATCGTTCTTTAAAAACGACATTGCAGGAAAATGAAAGTACAAGCAAGGCTAGGCTTTTACAACAAGCTCAAGTGGCTTTACTAAA
Organism: Geitlerinema sp. PCC 9228; assembly: GCF_001870905.1. NCBI lineage: Bacteria > Bacillati > Cyanobacteriota > Cyanophyceae > Geitlerinematales > Geitlerinemataceae > Geitlerinema > Geitlerinema sp. PCC 9228. The sequence goes on along the minus strand of NZ_LNDC01000101.1, from coordinate 50,421 downwards.
AGGAGAATATGGAGAAGAATATACCAGACCCCACTTTTGGGCACCCTTTGTTTTGGTTGGCAATTGGTTGTAGGGAGGTTTTTGGTTTACTAAATTCCTGATATCATACCATTTCTAAAAAACAATGATTGTCTGGAATGTCCCAATTGCACTGGTAGGGGCGCTCACGCGTTGCGCCCCTACAAAAATGCCCCTATTATCTCTTGCAGACTATGAAGGAAATGGTATCATTTCTGAAAAACAATGATTTTTTGGGATTTTCCAGTTTCTCTGGTAGTATCCTTCGGGAAGGCGCAACGCGCGATCGCCCCTACAAAAAATATCCCGATTATTTCTGGTAAAATTTTCAGAAAATGGTACTAGGGGCAATACAAGAATTGCCCCCTATAGAAACAAATCTCCTAAGATTCTATACTTTTAATTGGTGCGATCGCAAACACTACCAGCCATATCTGTGAGTCCCATTTCTTGATATAAATTTCCTAATAAGTTACAAGCTTGGGGATTGTTAATACCGCTAGCAAGTAAGCCTTCTAAGCGATCGATTGCCTCAAATTTTAATTGGTATCGATCGACCAACATTTGCGCGATCGCGATGGTTTGTTCGACTTCTCCAGTTACGTTTTGTTTGACCTGTTCGATATCCGTTTCTATTTGCTGTCTTTTTTCTTCCGATAAGACAAAAAATTGAATTTTGCGAGAAGATTTGCCGTTGCTAGCTTCAATATAGAATCGGTATCGATTTCCTGGTTGCAAAGGAGATCCGTCATACGCTTTCCAATAATCTTGACCACCAACGACGTCTTCCCATTGAAAATCTGAAGAAATGCCTTCAATATATAAAGTATAGTAGCTCACCCCAAGAACCGGTCGCCATAACAGAGTTGGTTGCAAGCTGTAAACGCTGGTTCTAAAGGTAGGAGCAATAATATGGGGAACATCCGCACTTTCCGGTGGGTCGCGATAGCATCCTTCATCTTTATCGCAAGTTTCTGCTATTAACCATTGGTTGAGCGATGCGGTTTGTATGGATTCTGGAAACAAGCGAGTTTCTGCGATCGCACTTGGAGAGAAATTGAGTAAAATTCCCCAAAGGAAAACCGCACTATACCCACAACGAAGAAATAATTTATCATTTATCATTAGAATCCTCCCAAGCAAGTATTTCGCGAGCTTGTTGTTGCCATTTTCTTTCTTCTGGAATATCTGGGTCGGCATATTCTTGGCAAAGGTGCCAAAAATCCATGGTTTCCTGAGAAGTCTTCCCTTCTTTTTCCATGATTTGAGCTAACAAACAGTATACTCCCGCATTGCTATCTTCCACATGTTCCCGATCGATATGCATGGCTTGTCGAAGTTGATTTTCCGCTTGCTGGTATTCTCCCTGTTCCCAAAAAGACCAACCTAAATTTTTGTGAATGTAAAGGCGACCAGGAGAATCTTTGTCTGTTAAATGCATGCAATAAGCGTACAGGAGATGTTCAGCTTGTTGAAAAGAACCTTTTCTAATATATAACCTAGCCAAATTATTACAAGCAACCGGGTTATCGCTCTGGTCTAACACTTCTTGATATTTTCTAATCGCTCGATCTACAGCATAGGCGTAATCTTCATATAAATTCCCTCTTAAGCCTTGGGCAGCATCGTTTCTTGGATTAAAAAATAAGGCCAGTTTTAGATATGTTTTGGCAGTTTTTTTCTCGTCTGCTTCATATTTTTGAATTGCTTTCACTTGAAACACATAAGACAACCCCATAGAGGCAGTAATAGTTCCAACAAGCAAACCAACTCCCCCCAAAATAGATCCCAAAATTCGCTTGTTTCGCTTATTTGGCTTGGGAGGTGCGATGGGAGTCGATTTTGTAGATGAAGAACCGACCAAACTTTCCCAGGTGGGTGGTGTGGCGGTGGGATTTTGGAAAATTACCGGCAACCAACTGGCACAGGGTAACTCATCTTCTAAACCTTTGAGCCTTTCTTTTGCTTCCCGCGTTGCCAAATAGAACGAATTGCCTTCTGAAAATGATTGGAGAAAATATTTTAAAAATTGATGGGCCACTTGGTCGGGAATCATATCCCGCATGACAATCATTTGCGGAATACTTGGGTCGTCGAGTTGTTGCGGTAAAGCCAACCCGTCGCAAGAATTAAAAATAGCCACTTGCAATCCTTGCTTGACCGCTTTTCGCAAACCATGCCACAGTTCGGCAATGTCCAAACTATCCTCGGGATTGATATAAATTTTGCCGGTGTCTCCTTCGCTGCTACCGTGACCGGCAAAAAAGATAATATCCCAGGGTTGTTCCCACAAGCGATCGCCGATTTCTTGGCGTTTGGGTTGCCTTAGAAAAGTAACATCCGCGTTGGGAAGTTCGTCAAACAATTGCCGATCGCGTTTGATATCAATTCCCTCGTCGTGACCGAGAATTACTAAAATGCGAACTTTGGCTGCTGTCGATGCGGCTGGCGATTTTTGACTATTGCTAAATTGCGTATCGCTAAACGAATATCCTGCATAGGGATAGCGTTGGAAAAAATCCCACTCTTGCCAAGGCAATTTGTACAAACTAGCATCGTTACTGCGGATTAAAAATCGAATGCTATCTTCTGGCGATAAAAATTCCCGCAGTCGCGTGTCTAGATGTTGAAATTCTTCTGCTTGCAACCAGCTTAAAAAGCGATCGCGCAATCGATGGGCCGATTCTTTACAGCTTTGAATGGAACCGTAGTGGCGGATTTTTTTGGCTTCTAAAACCCGATAGTTCCCAGGAATTCCCAAAGGTCGATATTCTTGTTCCCAGTGGTAGTAGATGAAATCAGCTAAGTTGTGATTGGCAGGTAGCTTGCCGAAAAATTTGGCACTGGCGCGATCGCCTTCGTTGCTAATTTCCAAGGTTACCTCAAATCCCCGCTGTGGCAAATCGCCAAACAGTTCCAAAACCACCAATTTTTCTGTATTGTGCATAAAAAAGCCCTCACAAAACCGAAAGAAACTATCTTAAATGATAAAGGCTTCCACAGCAGCTGCTCCTTTCCAAGCAGTACGTACGTAAAATCGATCTCCAAAATCACCAGTAAATTCAAATTCCAGTTTGCGCGTACTTCTTGCTTCTGCCTGCATCACCGTCGCCAAACTCTCATCTAAAATACTAACATGCAAATCTTTCGGCAAATAAAAATTTCCTTGGGTTCCGTGAATTTCCACGCGCACATCCATGCGATGGTCTGAGGTTGCCTGCAACCAAACCAGCAAAGCAATGTTGGTCGCGTCGCTGCCAGCATCGAGCTGTAACACTTTACCACGCACAATCCCAGATGCGGAACGATCTACCACAGAGGTTTCCGTTTCCACCTCAGTTTTGGCATGGCGAAATTGGAAAGAAGGCTCTAAAACTTGCGGGTCCAACAAATTTTCTACCGTTTCCCAACCAACATCAAAAATATTTTGCAGCCATTTACTTAATTTTACTGGTGGTTTGCTGGGTGAACTATCTTCTGGCTGCATCTCTGCTTGCCGTTCCAACTCTTCCAGACAATCTAAAAAATCATCCAAAGATTCCCACTGTTCGATCGGAATTTCCTCGCGATCGGCATTTGGCAAGAAACCAATCAAACTGGCTTCCCGTAAAGAGGCATCCAAACGGACGGCAATGTAACCAATTCGATTTTCCCAAACCTCTGCCGGAACGCGCACTGCTGCCTCGTTGGGTAAAATCGGACGGCATTCAATTTTTCCCAGATTTTCTAGCTGTAAATCGGCAACATCAAGTAAGATTTGGCAGATGGCATCTTGGCTGTCTCGGGAATTTTGAGCGGTGGGAATATCGATGCACTTGCAGTAGAAATTGACTGCTTGTACGGCTAACAAATTGAAATATATTTGTTGGCGTTTTTCTGCATCCGAAACTTCTGCTGCTAATTGCCAAGCCTGCTGGTGCATTTGGCTGGTTAAATGTACGGTAAAGGGTAGAGATTCTGGTAATGGTTTCATAGGAAAACTCTCATTATTCATTTTCAACAAGTACACTTTTTCGAGGAACCATGGATACAAAATTACTTATGCCAATCGCTATAAAAATCCCAGTTTTGCAAATACTGCCGGATGCGAAAGGACATTTTCGGCATGGCACGTTGGTAAAAATCGCTGAGGGTGGATATCTGAATTCCCAGTTCGTTGGCGATTTCCTGCCACTTTCTCCCTTCCAATCGCCACAGGGCAATGTTGCGGAAATTGGCTTGGGGACAGTGCTTTACGTGTTTGTCGGTAAAGATGCGATCGGGATCTACATACAGGCATTCTTTCACCATCTCGGATAGTAAGGGTCGGTTCTTTTGGATCGCCTCCAGGAGTCGCTTACTTTTCTTGCTGGGTTGAAGTTCATCTCCATAGTTGTCTTCCCCGTTATAACTAACTGTTTCCAAAGATTCAAAGTAAATGGTTAGCTGACCGATTTTCTGTTGGTTGCGTTCTATCACGCGGGAAATAGCTCTGGGGAAAAAGCGTTTTGCTAAAAGGTAGTTGAACCATCGAATCAACGGACCTCGTTGGGGGTCATATTGTTCGATGTTCTGAGAGACAAAGGTCCACAGGTCTTGCAAAGCTTCGTGGTAGATCTCTTCTGCGAAGGGAACATCCTGATAGGGAAAACGCCGTCGCAGCCGACCCGACATTTGAGTTTTTTCAATCAAGTGTCTCAAATATTTTCGTCGCTGGGGACTTTTGGGTGGGTGGTTTTGAGCTGCGATCGCGAGTTGTTGGAGTTCCTCATCAAGGAAACGGTTTTGACGGCTCTGCATATCTGGGTTTTCGGCTCCTCACAGCGAGTGCGACCAACGTAACTTTTGCAAGCGAGCAAACCAACCAGGGGGTGCTTCCCCTCAGGTTTTTACCATCGCCTTTACTTATCTATCAGGTGCCCAAGCAGATTTTTACGGAAAATTTAAAAATTTAATTTAAAACTCTTCCGGGAGAATCCGTGATGGCAGGAAATGACAGAACTTTGGCTGCTCCTGCTGGAACTGCCAACCGGCAATCAAAAAAACCACACTGCGATCGCGTATCTACTTGCATTGCCATTTACATGGAACCCGAATTATTTTTCGATTGCCAAATAATCTGGCTTCCCAAGTTTGTAACCACCCATGAAGAAGAATTTCCCCGAGTTATCAAATCTCAATTTTTTTAAAATTTCGCCCATCGCTCCGTAAAAGTTAGGCTATTTTCCTAGATAGAGGGGTAAAGGGAACGATGAAAACTCGCTAACTGGGTGGGTTTGCTAACTCGATTCTAGCAAATCCTGTACGGCTTTTCGCCAACCCAGACAATTTTCGCGATCGCTATGGTTTGGAGGCAAGACAATGAAGTGGTTCAAGCAATGTTGGTTCCGTTGGTTTTCTTCGCCAACCTCCCCGCCGGTATACTTACCCAACGGTCAAATCAAAGCGGACGATCGCTATCAAGGAGAAGCCATTGTGGAAGAAGCGATCGCCCTCGGCAAGCCAGGCAGGGTCTACTTTCGCGGTTCTTGGTATCCGGCACGTTGTTGCCAAAATGTGGTGATGCAAGTAGGGCAAAGAGTCATCGGCATTGGTCGTTCGGGAATAGAAATGGTGGTAGAACCCTTACCGGAAAACTATGAAGATTTGTAAAAAAATCCGTAAATTCACGTAATTTTGGCTTTTTCCCCCAGAGAGAACCTTAGAAAAGCAGCTATCGGTGGAGCAACTGCCATAAAAAATTACCACCAAACCAAATTGAAAGGTTGCTCGCTGCTGCTTTTGACAACGAGAAATTATCCATACGAGGTATATCGCTTATGTTCGCAACCAATTTTCGCAAGTTTCGCAAACGTCTCTTCCCTACCGCAGGGATGGCGATCGCGTTTTTCGGCAGTTTGTCTGTCGGCATGGACCCCAGTTTGGCAGCCAACATGCGTCCGGTCAGTTTCGGCCATTCCTGGGATGGAGAAGAACACTCCCTACAAAACATCTTAGATGGCATGACCGTTTCTGGTCCCAATATTGATACCAAACAAGACCAAACCCCATACGATCTCTTTACCAGTACCGCCATTGGCAATTCTAGTTCTACTTTGATGGCAGAAGTTGCCGACTACGCTTCTACAAACCAATTTGGTATTTACAGTGCCAAAACTGGGGAAAAAGCCGTTTTGTTTGACGGCAACGCCACCTCAAGCAGTCAGTCTTTCTTTAGCTTTTTGGAAAACGGCGATCTGAAGATTTGGGATGCCGTCTCCTCCAACTCCGAGGTAGAAATCACCACCAAAAAAGGATTCGGCAATCAATTTGGATTTTTCCTAAATGTAGCCGCAGAAAACGCCACCTACTACTCCGACGATTCCCTCAATCCCAACGGTTCGCCGCAAGCGGTTATCTATCAAGGCAACAATCAAACCCAAATGCAACTTCCCAACTACGAAGCTGGTTTGTTCAACGATAACCAATTTATCGTAGCCTTTGAAGATTTGCTGGTAGAAAACTCCGACCGCGACTACAACGACATGGTGGCGATGGTTGGTGCTGTCGAGCCTATAGAACCGGTACCGGAACCCACATCCATGGCTGGTTTGGCTTTGGTGGCAGGTACGTGGTTTCTAACTCGCCGCCGCAGCGAACGATAGAATTGACAGGTACCGCATCATCCCATTTCTGAAAAATGACGATTGTTTGGGATTTTCCAATTTCCCTGGTAGGGGCGTTTCGCCAAACGTCCCTACATAAATACCTCGACTATCAATTGCATGCTTTTCAGGAATGGGGATAAGATACCTTTTCTAAACTGCTATTTTTTCTCTCAGCAACTGCGTAGCTTCTTCTCCACTCATGGGTTTGGCGAAGAAATATCCTTGAGCGTATTCGCAGCCTAAATTTTGTAGTTGCCTCATTTGGGTTTCCGTTTCTATGCCTTCTGCCGTTACCGTCATTCCCAAGGCTTGTCCCAATTTTACAATTTCTTGCAGGATGTAGTAATTTCTGTGGTTTTCGCTGATACTCTTGACGAAGCTGCGATCGACTTTTAAATTGTCTACCGGAAATTTCTGCAAGTAGCTCAAAGAAGAATATCCCGTTCCAAAATCATCGATGGCAAGTTTGATTTGTGCTTGGCGCATTTTTTGAATAGAAGTTACCGTAGCATCGGGATTATCTACGATCGCACTTTCGGTGATTTCTAGTTTTAAATCCGAAGGATGGATATTGTTGGTTTGAATAATCCGATGTAGGTCTTCTAGCAAAGTAGGGTGGGAAAATTGCCGTACGGATAAATTTACGCTCATTTCCAAGTCGGTGGCACCTTGTTCCTGCCATGTTTTTAGTTGCTGGCAGGCTTGTTGCATGACTTCCAAACCAACGGGTACGATGAATCCCGTATCTTCCAAACAGGGAATAAATTCTCCTGGAGATACCATTCCTCGCTGCGGATGTTGCCAGCGAATTAGTGCTTCAAAACCGCAAATTTGTTCGGTTTTTAAGTTAATAATTGGTTGGTAGTAGACAATAAATTCTTTCCTTTCTAAAGCTCGGCGGAGGTCGTTTTCTAAAGACAAACGTTTGCCGATCGCGTTTTTTAATTCTTGGTCAAAAATCCGATAGGTTCCCGGTCCTTTGGTTTTGGCTTTGTACATGGCAGTATCGGCATCCCGCACCATGTCTTGGGGATTTTGATACTCGGCATTGGTAAGGGAAATGCCTATGGAAACGCTAATAAAGGTTTCGTAGCTCTCTACCACAAAAGATTCTTCAAAAAGTTGCAGAATATCGGCGGCTGTTTCTGAGAGTTCCTTGGTATCTTTTATGGATTTGAGTAAAATGCAAAATTCATCTTCCCCGGTCCGGAACAACCGATCTTCCGATTTTAGATAGCTGGATAAACGCTCGCTAATAGCTACCAAAATGCGATCGCCGATTTCATATCCCAAAGAACTATTAATTAAATTAAACTCGTCGCAGTCAATATACAGCAACGCCAAAGACTGATTATATTTTTGACAATGGCTGAGTTCCCTTTCCAAGGTTTCTAGTAAAGAAGTGCGACTGGGAAATCCCGTGAGGGGATCGTAGTGAATGCGTTGCTGTAATTGTTTGGTGCGTTCGGCAACTTCTGCTTCTAAGTTTTGATTGTTACTCTGTAATTGCAAGCACAATTGCTCGATATTTTTATGTTGCTGGCGAATCCGCAGCATGGAAGCAACTCTGGCACGCAATTCCAAACCATTGATTGGCTTGCCAACAAAATCATCAGCACCGGCTTGCAAACATTGAGCTAAATTTTCTTTCGCTGTTAAAGCCGTTACCATAATAATGGGAATGTACTGTCCGTCGTAACCCGCTTTAACCCGCCGACAAACTTCCATCCCATCCATTTCTGGCATCATGACATCCAATAAAATGACATCCGGCTGACAGGTTTGCAGAAATTCTAGTGCCTTTTCGCCGCTGGGTGCGTAGTATAATTGATAGCCTTGGTCAAATAGTAAAGTTTCGATAACATCAAAACCATTTACTTCATCATCTACGACTAAAATAGAAGCTGGATTGGTTGGTTGTTCGCTCATAATGTTGATTTTTGAATATTTTCTCAATGTGGAAATCCCTTAAATGTTAACGAAAGGGAACAAAACCTGCACAGTGGTTCCTCCGTTGGGGTCGCTGTGAATTTGAAAGTCTTTGCCGTAAATTTCGGCAATGGTTTTGGCTATAGCCAATCCCAATCCCATTCCCTGTTGTTGGTTGCGGGAGCGATCGAACTTGACATAGGCACCAATGCTTTTGATTTGTTCGGGGGTCATACCAGTTCCTCGGTCGATTACTGAAATTTGAAACATACCATTCATGAATTGACCGATAACCCGTACTGGCGTTCCCGGTGAGGAAAATTTCAAGGCATTGCTGACCAATGTTTCTGTAAATTTCTGCAAGTCAAAAGCTGCGATCGATAGGGTGGCTTCTTCTACTTCGCAAACCAAATCTTCCCCACGATTGGCTTGTTTGGCTTCATGTTTTGCTACCCCTGCGATCGCTGATAGGGTTGGTGTTTCGTAGCGTGTTTTACGAGTCTTTTCTAATTGCTCCAAATCGGTTTTGGTTAGCTCCAAACGTGCGTAGGTCAGGAAATTTTGAATTAACCCATTCATGCGCTCCGCCGAACCTTTCATGAGTTGGAGTAACTCTTGACGTTCTTCTGTGTCGATATCTTCATAACCATCAATTAACAAATCAACAGAACCCAAAATCCCATTCATCGGCGTGTTAAATTCATGGGGCAAACTGTAAGCAATACAACTGCGTAAATATTGTAAATTTTGTTGCAGAAATTCTAGCAATCCTTGCAAGCGATCGCGTTGTTGTTTGATACGCAACATGGAAGCCACCCTGGCTCGCAGTTCGATGCCATTCACCGGTTTGCTAATAAAATCATCCGCACCGGCAGCAAAACAACGAGCCAAATCTTCTTTAGCACTCAAAGCCGTTACCACAATCACCGGAATGGCTTCCCATTTGGGATTGGCTCTAATTTTTTGGCAAATTTCCATGCCATCCATATCCGGCATCATGATATCCAACAAAATCGTATCCGGCTGAAAATTTTCTAAAAGAGCCAGAGTTTTTTCACCGCTCGGTGCATAATAGAGTTGGTAATCTTGCTCGTGCAATAGCGTTTCGATAATATCAAAATTGTCTGGTTCGTCATCAACAATTAAAACAGATGGTTGCATGAGTCACCTTAATCTCCCAATGGCTATCTAGATATACTTGCCTGGTTGGTTGGTGAGAAGCATTTTCATGGAAACAACAATTTTTTTACGAGGAAATTGTTTCCTGCTAAAAAAATCTAGCGATCGCAGTTCCCCGTATGGGAAAAGAACTCTGCCAATTTGAACGTGTCTACTCAGAAAGGATACTCTACATAATAAAAGTTTTCCCACCTCCCCAATAAATTTTATCGTTAATTTGTAAAAATCAAGGAATATTTGAAAATCTATAACAAACTTCCTTGCTTTGGAAGAACCAATTCCAGAGTTGGCTCCCTGCTATGGATCCTCATACCAAATCCGTACTGCAAAGACCAGATAAACCCCCAGGCTAAGGCGAAAACTTCTTATAGTTTCCCCCTCCTCCCCCTCCTCCCACTCCTCCCACTCCTCCCCCTCCTCCCACTCCTCCCCCTCAAATGTAATTTGTACGCATCGGATTTGATATCACTAGCGAGAATCAGCAGATTTTGCCAGCAACATCCGAATGGTTTCCGAGAGTTGTTTTAAACGAACTGGTTTGGCTATATATTCATTGGCACCAGCTTCCAGACATTTTTCGCGATCGCCAGACATAGCCAGTGCCGTCAAAGCCACAATAGGAATGGAAGCAATGGTGGGATTTGCTCGAATGCGACGGGTTGCCTCCAAACCATCCATATCAGGCATTTGCACATCCATCAAAATCAAATCCGGGTGGCGTTCGGCAGCCATCGCCAACGCCTCCTTGCCATCGCTAGCCACCAGCAGTTGGTAACCGCGAAACTCCAAATAACTAGAAATCGTACTCACGTTGGCATAATCATCTTCCGCCAGCAAAATCACCGGTTGGGATGATTGAGATTCGTCAGGTGTTTCTGGTGTAGCAACAGCCGCATTTCCATTCGTTTGAGCAGTAGGTTTGTAAAATCGTAACTTCGCCAATGCAGTTTGGAATTGGTTGCGGTTCACTGGCTTCACCAAATATTCCGAAGCTCCCAAAGCCAATCCCCAGCAGCGATCGTCTACCACCGAAACCACCAAAACCGGGATTTTCTGGGTTTCCTCGCTATCTTTGAGCTGCTGTAAAATTTCCCAACCCGATCGCTGCGGCAGTTGAATATCCAAAACAATCAAACTGGGTTGCACCTGCAATGCCACTTGTAGCACATCTTCGGTTCCCGACAAGCGATGCACTTGCAATTCCATCTCCCGCAAATAGCGGGTTAAGTGGTCGGCTGCCGGGGTAGAATCTTCTACCAGTAACACTTGGCGGTTGTTGGGAGTAGAAATTGCTTTGCCAGCTTCTGGTTCTTCTGTTGTGGGTGACAGTTCCAGCGAACAGTTTCCGTAAGGCAAATGTACTGTAAAGCGAGTACCTTCCCCGAGTTCGCTGTCTACAGTTACCGTTCCCCCGTGTAATTCCGTCAGGCGACGTACCAGCGACAATCCCAAACCCGTACCGCCGTAGCGACGGTTGAGGTTGCTGTCAATTTGTACAAACTCCTGAAAAAGCTTGTTAAGGTTGTTTGGGTGAATGCCAATGCCGGTATCAACCACCGACAGGGAAACGTAGCCGCAGGAATCGCTGTTGGTGGGTGGTTGTCGCATGACTTCTAGGGTAACGCTGCCACCGTTGGGGGTAAATTTCACGGCGTTGGTAAGTAGGTTAATCAAGATTTGCCGCAACCGGCGTTCGTCAACGCTGATGGTGCCAATGTTTTGGGGAACTTGCTGGCTCAGATGGATATTTTTTTGTATGCCATCTGGCGTACAAAGGTTAAGCTGCTTTGGCAAATGTCGTATAAGGATACCTCCTGAATCTCTAGTTCTAGTTTTCCCGATTCGATTTTGGATAAATCTAAAATTTCGTTAATTAAGTCCAGTAGATGTTTGCCGCTGCGTTCGATGGTGGTTAGAGATTTATGCTGTTTGTCGGTGAGGGTGCCAAAGACCTCTTCTTGTAATCCTTCGCACATCCCCAAAATGGAGTTGAGGGGAGTTCGCAGTTCGTGGCTCATATTTGCCAGAAACTCATCTTTGAGGCGGGTGGCACGTTCGAGTTCCCGGTTGGTCTGCCGCAGTTGTTCTTCGGTGTGTTTGCGATCGCTTAAATCCCAGTTAATCCCAATTGTTCTGGTGGGTTCGTTGTGGTTTTCCCCATAGCGAACGATGCTGTCGCCTTTGATAAAACGAATTGTGCCGTCGTCGAGTACAATGCGAAACTCGCAGTCAAATTTTTCTCTATTAGCGATCGCGTTTTGTAAGGTGGTCTCTACGTAGGAACGGTCGTCGGGATGCACCCGGGAGATAAACGTTTGATAGCTCAACGGTTGCACCGAAGGGGGAATATCAAACAATTCGTACATGCGATCGTCCCAAAACAATATGTCATTGGTAACATCCCACTCCCAAACACCAATTTTACCGGCTTGCAAAGCCAACTCCAGACGGTCGGAAAGTTCCCGCAGTTTTTGTTCCGCCAGGTGACGTTCGGTTACATCTCGCACCATCGCTACGGCAAAGGTGGCATTTTCTTCTTCCCGACGTACGGCAGCTACAGTCAAATCCCCCCAAATGAGTTCCCCTGTTTTGTTGATAAATCGTTTGTCTAAGGTATAGCTATCGCGCAGACCACCCATTAACCCTTGATAAAGTTGGACATCCAAGTCAATGTCTTCTTTATAGGTAAACTGGGTGAAATCCATTTGGCACAATTCTTCTTTGCTATAGCCCAACATTTTGCTCAAACAAGTATTGACAAATAAAGGGGTTCCTGTGTTATCCACCATCGCAACGCCAATGGGTGCGTATTCCACAACCAGCCGAAACCGTTTTTCGCTTTCCAACAAGGCAGCCTTTGATTCTTGCACTTCTTGAATGCGATCCTGCAGGCGTTCGTTTAGGTGGGATAGTTCTTGGGTGCGTTCTGTAACTCGTTCTTCTAAGGTGACTTTGGCTCGTTCTATCTCCCAAATTTTACTGCTCAAACTCGCCGACGTTTGTCGAAAGTTGGCTATTAGGGAGTTCACTTCCCGAATGTCGGACTGGTCCCAGTAAATAGTTCTCTGTTGAAATAGTTTTTCTGGCAAATCTTGGGTAAGTTCTGCTAGTTGGTCTAAGGAAGCTACTAGTTTGCGGCTGGCTAAAGGTGCTATGAGTAAGGAGACGGCTGCACACACCAATACGACTGCTAGGTGTTGAATGTACACGATTTGCAGGTTTTCAACGGCGGAAGATGCTGGCGTTTGTACTACGAATTTCCAAGGCAACGTTTCCACTGTTGGTGTTTGTAAAATATACCGAGATTGCCGCCACTGTTTCATGGCTGGTAAATTGTCTTGTTCGGGGAACTGTTGGTAAAGTTCTCGGTGGACTTGTCGCTGTTTTCTGGTGGGTTGCCAAGGTTGTAAGGGTTCTTGGGAGCTGTTGCTGGCTAGGGGTTGGTTTTCTTTTCCTAACAATAGGATTTCTATGTTGTGTAGTTGCGGCGATGTGGAACTGGTTGTTCTTTGGTTGTTCTGGTTTTGGGTTACGTTTTTGAGAATTTCTTCTAAGGTGTCTATACTGATGGAACCGTAGACCATTCCTGCAAAGCGATCGCTTGTTACGATGGGAATCGCTGTCCCAAAATGGGGGGTTTGGTTGGCAGCATCTTGATGAACTTCGCTGATTTGTGGGGTTTTGGTTTGTCGGACTTGTTGGAAAGAGCTCTCACCAGAAAAGTTTTGACCGATGATGGTTTCCCCACGTTCGTTGGTAGCTGGTACTGAGATGGTTGCTCTGCCGTTGGCGTCGGTGACATAGATTTTCAGAAAATCGGGAAATGCTTGGTGGGATAGTTGAACTTGCGACCGAACTGGTGTGCTATTGATTCGGTGGGAGGCTGCGGTATCGGCGATTGCCTGTAGGAGTTGCTGGTGGGGTTGGTGCCACAAACGGACGGTTTCTAGGAGGTCGGTGGAAACCTGGCTCAGGCGATTGTAGACGTTTTGTTCTATTTTGGGGAGGGTGGCACGTCCTTGCCAGACGGTGATACAAAATACTGTTAAGACGACGGAGGTAACCAAGACACTGGAAAAGATTTCCTGAAAGGAGATTTCTCGACTCTGCCAATAGCGATTGTTGTTGCGATTGTCAAAAGCTGCGATCGCTCTCCAATGAGAGGGAATGGCATATAATATCTGAGTGGCAATTAAGGCGTTAAAAATACCGTTAACTGGCTGTTTGAGCAAAATTAACAACGCTGCTGTGGTCTCCATTCCCATAACCACGCTATAAAACAACCACACCAGCGGCATTCCCAGTAGCAACCAGTACAAAGCATCCACCAAGGCTAAGTTGCGGCGACCCCGTTGCCAACACCATCCCACACATACGGCTTCTAGGGTGAAAATAATGATGGCGTAGGGATGTCCCCACAACTGCCATGTATAGCTGCTGGCAATCAATGCTACCAAGCTTCCCCAGCCAATTCCGTAAATGGCGGCGACCAGAAACACAAAAATGCTGCCAAACAGCAAATCCACGCCAAAAAAGAGGGGAACGCTCAAATAATTACCAGCAAAGGCGGCTAGGGTGAGCAGGGATAGGATCAAAATAGAACGCCAGGGACGTTGCCATAAAATTGTATTTTGGAATGGAAAGCGACGGCGGTACATAGGAGTTCCCAAACAAGATGCCTTATTTTGTTAAGATAAATTACAAATATATTTCGTTTTATTAAAATACTCTAAAACTTAAACTTTATGGGATTTTCTGCAAATACCAATCGATGGTATTGGTTAGCTGTTTGAGTTGTACCGGTTTGGCTATGTATTCGTTGGCACCGGCTTCCAGGCATTTTTCGCGATCGCCTGCCATAGCCAGAGCAGTCAGTGCTATAATCGGCGTTTGGACTAGTTGCGGGTAGCTACGAATTTGCCGCATGGCTTCCAAACCATCCATCTCTGGCATTTGAATATCCATCAAAATACAGTCTGGCTGCTGTGCGATCGCCATTTCTACGGCTTGTTGACCGTTTTTGGCTACCAAAACCTGATAGCCACGCAAGTTTAAATAGCTAGACATGGTGCTGATATTGGCTTCGTTGTCTTCTGCCAGTAAAACGAATGCTTTGGCTGGAACCTCTGTTGTCTCACTGGATGCAGGGGGTTCGGCGGCGGTTGTAGATGGTTTCGGCATGGTTGTTGGGGAAGTTGGCTGGAAATTGGTTGCTGGCTGTTCGTAAGGCAAGGTGACGGTAAAGCGGCTACCCTTGCCAACTTCGCTATCGACGCTAATATTTCCCCCATGCAACTCTGTCAGACGACGTACCAGAGACAATCCCAAACCGGTACCGTTGTGTTTGCGGTTGAGACGGCTGTCGATTTGTAGGAATTCTTCAAACAATCTATTTTGGTCTTCTGGGGAAATGCCAATGCCGGTATCGACGATAGAAAAGGTAAGTTTGCCTGGTTGATTCTGCTCTTGGGGACCAATTTGGCTCACTTCTAGGGTGACGCTGCCGCCTTCCGGGGTAAATTTCACCGCATTGGTTAGTAGATTGATTAAAATTTGTCGCAATCGGCGATTGTCTGCATTGATGGTACCCAAATTATCGGGTATGTTTTTATGGAGTTGAATGTTTTTCTTATGAGACATTTGTCCCACAAAAACCAAGCTGGTATCGCAGATATTGGCAATTGAAACTTCTTCGAGATGTAGTTCCAGTTTGCCGGATTCGATTTTGGACAGATCTAGAATGTCGTTAATCAGTTCTAAAAGATAGCGACCACTTTTTTCAATGGTGGCTATGGCGTTCATTTGGCGTTCGTTGAGGGAACCAAAGATTTGCTCTTGCAATCCTTCTGCCATGCCTAAGATAGAATTTAAGGGGGTTCGCAGTTCGTGGCTCATGTTGGCGAGAAATTCGTCTTTGAGGCGGGTGGCACGTTCGAGTTCCTGATTGCTTTTTCGCAAGTTTTCTTCGTAGCGTTTGCGATCGCTGATATCCTGACACACGCAAATTCTGGTTTGGTCGTCCAGTAGGGTTAGGGAAATACCTAAATGGAATATACTTCCATCCCGACGCAAACCCAATGTTTCTCCCTGCCACACTCTATTTTGTATCAACTCTGGTATGACTTCTTGTTCGATACGTTCAATTTCTGCTGGGGGATACAAGGCTTTCCAGGTTTTGCCAATGAGCTCTTGGGCACGTTCGTAACCAAAAAGTTCTACATGTGCTTGATTGAGATAGGTGTAGGTTTCGTTATCTAAGATGGCAATGCCGTCTACAGCGGCTTCCATGGCAGCCAACTGACGTTTGAGGGTGGCTTCCCAAAGTTTGCGATCGCTAATATCTCGAACTGCAGCAATACACAGGTCGCGACCGCCTAAGTTTGCCTTGCGTAAAGCTACCTCCACATGAAAATGCCGATGGTTATCCAAGCGTTTGTCTTTCCATTCAAAACGTAAAGAGGCTCCCGCTTGCACTTTTTGCAGGATAGCTGGAACGTCTGTCAATGGCATATCCGGTGCCGATATATCCTTGACATGAGAATTAATCAAGCGATCGCGGGTACTGCCAAAAATTTCCAAACCGCGATCGTTGACATCCAATATGGTACCGTCGAAGTCTTGGATTAAAATGGCATCGTAAGCGTAGTTAAAAATTGTCCGCAGGTCTTGTTCCGATTGTTGGAGATTGGCTTCGGCTCGTTTGCGATCGCTAATATCAAAATTCACACCAATTATACGTTGGGGCACATTGGATTTTCCGAACTGCACGAGTGCGTGAGCTTTGATAAAACGAACCTCACCGCTGTTTTGAACGATCCGAAACTCGGTGTCGAACTCCCGTTCGCCTTGCAAAGCCTGTTGGAGTTCGTTTTCTGCTCGCTGGCGGTCTTCGGGATGGAGGCTATTGGCCCAAGTTTGGTAGCAAAGATGTTGGCTGGATGGGGAAATATCGTACAATTCAAACATATACTGGTCCCAGGAAAGGCGATCGCTAGTCAAATCCCATTCCCAAATCCCAATCCCAGCCGATTTCACCGCCAGTTGCAAGCGTTCGGAAAGCTTAGAGAGAGCCTTTTCGGCGGCACGTCGTTCCGTCACATCCCGGAAAATGGCACGGGTGACGGCTGGTTGGCCGTTTTCCCAACGCACGTTAATGCTTCCTTCTAGTAAGATTTCTCTGCCTTCTTTGGTCACAAAGGTTACTTCTACGTAGGGAATCGATTGGCAGTGACCTTGCTGAAAACTCTCAAAAATTTGACGGCACAAAGAAGCATGTTTGGGATGGACCACATCCAAAAAGGTCATGGTTGTCGCTTCTGCTTGGGTATACCCCATGGTTTTCTGCCAAGCTGGATTAACGTATAGGAAGTTTTGACCGTCAATGGATACCATTTGAATCAAATCTTTTGCTTGGTCGAGAAAATCTTTCAGGTTGGCTTCGCTGTTTTTCAGGGCAATTTCTGCTTGTACCCGGTCGGTCACATCTTCGTAGGTTCCCAACAATCCCACGATCTGCCCTTGCAAATCTCGCATGGGGACTTTGTTGGTTTCTAGATAAATGACGCGACCATCAGAGGTTTCCAAGGTTTCCTGACGCCGGTACTTTGGTTCTCCGGTGGCAATGACCTCCCGGTCGTCTCGAACGTATCCCTCGGCAATTTGGTGGTTGGGAATCAAATCGCGATCGCGTTTCCCTACAATCTCTTCTGGCGGTAAACCCAAATCTTCGACTAAGTTCCGGTTGCATCCCAGTATCCGCGATTGGCAATTTTTCCAAAAGACCCGTTGGGGAATGGTGTCGAGAACCAATTGCAGCATGTCTCGGGAGGCTTGCAGTTCGGTTTGGGCCTGTTTGCGATCGCTAATATCCTGCAAAATAGCAATATGGTAATCGGGGGTGCCATCGGACTTGTGAATGGTAGACACCGTCATTTGAATCCACAGGGGATGGCTTTGTTCGGTTTCCTGGTTGCGGTCGAAAGCGAGTTCTAAGATTTGTTGGTCTGTTGAATTGTCCTGGCGATCGCGATCGCAATTTTGCACGGCAAAAATCTCTCTCAATTTATTTTGCAGCACCTGCAATCCCATGAAATCTAAAAATTCGCAAAACTTCTGATTGACTTTGAGCAAGCATCCACTGGCGGCATCGGCTTTGATAATTCCCACCGATGCCAGATCGAAAATCCCTTGCAGTTCAATTTCCCTAGCTTGCAAGCGATCGCGTTCTTGTTGTAGGGACAGTTGCGCTTGTTTGCGTTGGGTAATATCTCTAGCTACCCACAAAACTTGATTGCCAAATACCGGAGCAATCCGTGCTTCCAGCCAAACCGGTTCCCCACTGGAGTCTGGTTCTATAGAATACTCCAATACATGAACTCGGCGATCGTGGAACGTTGCTTCAATAGACTCCCAAAAGCGTTCGTCATCGCCATAAATGGTATCGATAGTGGCGTTGGTCCAAGAATTGGTGCATTCATTGTTGACCTCGGTTAGGGGAATGGTTAGGTTCCACACATCACCATGTTTTTCCACCACCAGCAAAACATCGGTAACCGATGCCAAAACAGCTTGAGATTGCAGGTAACTGGTATATAACTTTTTCACCAATTGCGGTTGCCCTGCCAGAGTTTCCTCAAACTCCTTGCCAACCAGCTTTTCTTGACTTTCGAGTAATTCTTCTAAAAGTTGTTCCGTACGTCGGCGTTCGGCATTTTCCTGTCGCAATTGTCGTTCCGTTTGCTGGCGAATAGCAAGTTCCTGGTGCAATTCTTGGTAGGTATTGGCTTGGCGAATCGCCACCGCTAGCTGGCTGGCAACTTCTTCCAAAAAGAGAACTTCTTCTTGTTGCCACTCGCGATTTCGTTCGCACTGATGTACTACCAGCAATCCCCACAAAAACGGACTGTTTTCATAAGTATCCTGGGGATGGAGCAAAATCGGGAGAACCACATTGGCTTCAATCTGCCATTTTTGGAAATGTTCCCGCGTGGCGGTAGATAAGTCCGCTATTTCCCCACTGCCAACGGACCAATACCGTCCTTGCCAGTAGCTGTCTTGTAGGGGAGGATGGAAATCGGCTGGGGAAAACGGTTGTTGGGATGTGGTTACCGAACTGGCGAGGGTGGTTCCCGTACCATCGCTATGCAAGCGGTACACCAACACGCGATCGCAGGACAAACTAGTACGAACCTCAGTTAGGGTACTTGCCAATATCTCTTGTAAGTTTACCGACCCTTGAATGCGTTTGGAAATGGAAGCGATCGCAGATTCTCGGATAGCCTGAGCTTGCAATTGGGTCGTTCGTTCTTTAACTTGCTCCTGTAACTCGGCATTGCGGTTTTCTAGCAGCTTCAGGTTTTCCGCCTCCAAATTCGATACCCGTTGCTGCAGCCAATCCACCATCTTGTATAGTTCTAGGGGATTGACAATTTGCAATAAATTTGTATAAGTAACAATTCCCTGCAGTTCCCCCAACTCTCCCACAACAACCAGGCGACGAATCCGACGTTGTTGCATGGTCTTACAAACCGACCACAAATCCTCTGATGCCTGTCCGGTAAAAACTGGCGTACTCATCACCGTCTGCGCGAAGACAGTTGCTAAATCCAATCCCAAAACTTGAAATTGAACGATATCTCCTTCTGTAACAATACCTATAGGATATTTTTTATCTTGTTTTTCTTTATAAGGAGCGACGATGACTATGCAGCTTACCCGATGTTGTGCCATTAACTGCACTAGATGCAAAAGCGACTTTTCTGGAGTGGCGCACACCATGTCTACGTTCATGATTTCCCCCGCCGTACGCCACCGCAGCAAATCAATGGGACGGATGAGCTGCTGCAAACTCTGTTGGGTGAGCAATCCTACCAAGTTTTCGTTACGGTCAACGATCGGTAAATGGCGAATTTGGTGCTTTTGTAAATAGTCAATCGCTGTCAGCCAGTTACTCAGCTCTGATTCCCGAATGGTAACCACAGGGGATGACATAACTTGGGAAATGGGAATATCTGGCTGTAGCTCCCCTTGAGCACTGAGGCGAATAGCATCTCGTTCGCTGAAAATACCTGCCAAGCGATCGCCTGCCATCACCAACACGCAAGTATCTTGGTCGTTGGTTAGCAACAGAGAATCGCTGCTGTTACCAGCATTTAGGATTGTGGGTATGGCACAACGGCTCCGGTTCTGAGTCATATAGGTCAGAACTTCCCCCACAGATGTATGGCTACTCACAACGAGGGGATTGCGGAGAATAGCTGGTTCTATATCAACTTCTGCGAACGGTATGCTAGACATGGGTAGATCGCTAGAATCTATAGGTTTTTATTCGTTTTTCTTCATTGCGATATGGCTGCTATTATAAAAAAAATTATATTTTTTCGCCATCCGTATAGCCTATAAAAAGATCCATGCTAATACCTACGTATTTTGGGTGATATAAGTAATATACTTAGGTAAAATTACGCAATTCACCCAAGAAAAATTGTTCTCTAGCCACACGCTTGATTTTCCCATCCTCTGTTGTCCAGTCTATCCGCCGCCACGAGGACGCTTAACAAACTGTCTGCTAAATCGTTACCAACCAGAAACGACCTAGTAAGCTAATAAATAGCCAGTAGAATTGTGGAAAATCAAACCAAAATCTATAATCATGAATTTACTACTTTCTCAATCCCACGCGATCGCTTCTCAAAACGTAACATCCCAAGTTTCTCCTTGGTTGATGTCGATGCTGTATCCCCTGGGAGAACATATTGTTTTACCTTCTTATTTCGGTTCTATTGAAGTTGTCGGCAAAGACAAGATTCCTACTGATGGTGCCGCAATTTTAGCACCTACCCATCGTTCCCGTTGGGATCCTTTATTGGTATCCCTAGCGGCTGGACGCGGTGTCAGCGGACGGGATTTGCGGTTTATGGTTACTGCCACCGAAGTAACGGGGATTCAAGGTTGGTTCGTCAGACGATTGGGAGGATTTTCTGTAGACGTTTTGCGCCCCAGAATTTCCAGCCTGCGTCACGGTATTGACCTACTGTGCGACAGGCAAATGATGGTGATTTTTGGCGAAGGGGGCATTTTTCACGACAACCAAGTTCACCCCATCAAACCCGGTTTGGGTCGGCTTGCCTTATACGCACAAGATTTAGACCCCACCCTCAACACCAAAATTTATCCCATCAGCATTCGTTACGGCTGTTTGCCAGTTCGCTGGCGTTGCGGGGTTCGCGTAAAAGTTGGCGATCCCATCGATGTGGCTAGTTACTATCAAAGCGATCGTCTTAAATCAGCATCTAAACAAATCAACAAAGATTTGCAGGCGGCTCTACAAGCGTTGGACCAAGAGAATTGCGGTCCGAAGTGATAGCAAATCCGATGTGTCTAGACCACATTTTAGGTAGAGGAGGGGGAGGAGTGGGAGGAGGGGGAAGAGGGGGAAGAGGGGGTCTTCGCAGTGCGGATGATATGAAATTCGGCTATAGACTTATGGGGAAGAATCCCCTGTAGTCCCCCGCAAATTCAGTGCGCGGCGACCCAAGGTCGGAGTTCAGGACATCGCAGCTGGGGGGTTGAGGGCAATCGAATTCTATTCAAGCAGATTTCATACCAAATCCGTACTGCAAAAACCCGATAAATCCCCCAGGCTAAGGCGAAAACTTCTTGATGTTTTTTCCCTCCTCCCACTCCTCCCACTCCTCCCACTCCTCCCCCTCCTCCCACTCCTCCCCCTCCTCCCACTCCTCCCCCTCCTCCCCACGCCTGGTTTGACTATTTTTCCTGGGAGATAGAAGGAATGACCACGGAAAAGGTGGTACCGACGTTCACTTCGCTGTATACTTGAATTTGTCCTCGTAAAAGTTCTACATATCGTTGCGCGATCGCGAGTCCCAAACCAGTACCGGGAAGCTTGCCGACGTTGTTGGCGCGGTAAAAACGCTCAAACAGGCGAGATTGGGCTTCGGGGGGAATGCCAATGCCAAAATCTCGCACTTGGAAAACTGCCTGTTGCGCCTGGATTTGTAAATCCAAGAAAATGGTAGAACCTTCTTGGGAATATTTGAGAGCGTTGGAAAGCAAGTTTACCAGAATGTGTCGCAAGGCGGCTTTGTCGGTATAAAATTGTTGGTTTTGGCTGTCTTGCTGCTTGCAGGTGAAGACAATTTCGTGTTTTTGGCTGTCTGCCAGTCGCATTTCTTCTACCAGTTCCTGGCAGTAGCTTTCTAGGTTCAAATATTCGGGGCTTCTTTCGATTTTACCCAGTTCGGCTTTGCCTAGCAGCAGGATATCTTCGATTAACTCTCCCATGCGATTGGCAGAGTCTAAAATGCGTTTGATATAGCTTTGTTTTTGTTCTTCGGTGGCGCGATCGCTATAACTACGCAACAATTTCGCCGACATGGTAATGCTGGTGAGGGGATTGCGAAATTCGTGGGAAACCATGGAAACAAATTGGGTTTTTAGTTCTCCCACTTCCCGTTCTCGCTTCAACGCTTCCTGCATTTGGGTTTCTGCCTGCTTGCGTTCGGTAATATCTTGTGCTTCTAACAGCAAAAATTGCACTTGACTATTGGGTTCTGGCAGGGGTTTGAGGGTGACATCTAGAGTAATCGTCGTTTGGGTAATTTTGTCCAGTTCCACTTCGTAGCGTACGGGATTTCCTTGGCTGGCGGTAGCGATCGCATTTTGTAGTTCTTGCTGGGTCACAGCGGCATATTGCCATCTGGGTAATTCCCACAATGGTTTTCCCCGTACGGACTCTGGGGTTTGCCCTGCCATATTTAGGGCAGTTTGGTTCATTTCCACAATCTCGCCGTTGGGTTTCAGCAAAGCCACGTAGGGAGACAACGCATCAAATAGCGATCGCAAGCGGTGTTCGCTGGCTTGTAGCGGTTGCTGGTAGCGAAATCGAACCACCGCTTGTTGTAGAGTTTGTACCAACGCCGTCGCATGCAGTTGTTCTTTCACCAAATAGGCTTGAACCCCTTGCTGTAGCTGCTGCAAAGCCGTTGGTTCTTCCTGAGGATCCACCAACAAAACCGTGGGCAGGGACAACCTGCGATCGCGATCCATTGCATACCATCCAGCCAAGTTTGCTAATAGAACATCAAAGGACTGGTGCTTCCAGGCCTCTAAAGCGGCTTCCCCCCGTTCTACATGGTGTATCTGTAGGGAAACAGAAACGAGATGCTGCGGCATCTGGTTGAGCGTGGCTGCTGTATGCGGACAATCTTCCAGTAAAAGAACCTTCAAAGATGTCGTATTCATGCCGCTGGGAATTTGCGTGTAGCTAGAACTTTGGTTTGGCCCGGACATGGGTTGGCTTCTCAGCAAGGATGGTTGGTGTTTTCGGGGTGATTTGGATGGGTCTTGCGAACTTGTTGGATTTTACAGGGGCATTCCAGAAACCGTATCTGCCCTGGGCAATCAAAACCAGCTTCCCATCTCAGACTGTCCTGCAAAAACCTAAAGAACTATTATAATACCACGCCTTGTCGTGTCCAATCCAGGAAACAGTCGTTATGGTTGTGCGAGGTATAGTTGGCAAGTTTGGGAAAAGATAGCCAGCAGCAACGGTCACCCCCATAATCAGGTTCTTCTGAATCAACCCGATCGACTGACAAACAACAAGCCAATTCCTGCGATCGCCACCAACGCCCCTAAAATAGCACGCAGGCTCACGCGATCGCCCATCCAAGCAGCCAGAGGCAAAACAAACAAAGGACTGGTGGCGCTTAACGTTTGGGCAATGCCCGCCGGTGCTAGTTTCAGGGAAGTTTGCTGCAGCCAAATCCCCAAATAGGTACTAAAAAACGCCGCCAGCACAACTGCCAAACCAGCCTTTACCGATTGTAGGGGTTTCCACAATAAATGGCTAGGTGGTCGGGCCAGCCACAGCAGGGGCAAAATCGTCAAAACGCCCGCTACCAAACGAATAGAAGCACTCACCAGCGGGGAAACAGCGGTTTCGTTGAGAGCCATTCGCGACAGGACGGCACCCACTGCTTGTGCCACCGTTGCCAACAAGCCATAACCAATCCCCCACCGCCACCGATGGGGAGCTTGATGGCTGCTAGGGGTGCGTTCGCTAATGACCCACGCTACGCCGAGGATGGTCAAGAAAATTCCCGTCCAAGTCCGGATATTTAGCCTTTCTCCTAGAAAAATGAAAGCGAGAATCGCGCTCAGGGGTGGTGCCAGGGTTTCTAGGAGCAAAGCACGCCTGGGTCCGAGGGCATTTAAGGCATTGAAAAAGGCTGTATCCCCCAAACCAATGCCAACAACACCGCTGAGAGACAGCCAGAGAAAGGGAAAAGGGGATAGATCCCAAAACGGAACTCCCCGCAGCATCAGGGTGAACAGCAACAGAGCGATCGCGACCAATCCTTTATACAAATTTAGCAGCAACGGGGCGATTTGCTGTCCCAACCGGGCGTATACCAAAGACGCGATCGCCCAAAAAGCCGCCGCACTCAGAGCAGCGAGTTCTCCCTGAAAATCAACCATCTACAACATCAACTGGCTACAGCCATAAGACCAACAAAGACACACGATAGCAGCAGCATAGCAGCAGCGAGGAGGATTTATGTCAGAAGTCTTGGTCAATTTGAACGACCCCAACACGGGGACAAGTAATGCCAGTGGGGGGAAAGATATCGAACTGGATATTCAAGCTTCCCCTACCGGACCCCATCGCGTAGCGGGAACCTTCAATAGCGATCGCATTTCCTTTAACAACTTTAGCAACAACAGCATTGATATTGTATCTGCCGCCCAAGGCGACGACGTGGTAGCCACCGGTGCCGGCAACGACTCCATTGCTGGTGGTGACGGCAACGACCTAATGAACGGCGGTCAAGGCAGCGACACCCTCGAAGACGGCTTTGGCAACGATATTATTTTCGGCGGTCAAGGGGACGACATTATCAGCGATAATGCCGGCAACAATATTCTCATCGGCAACTTCGGCAACGACTCCATTCGCGGCGGGTTAGACACCGATATTGCCTTTGGCAACCAAGGCAACGACACCTTAGACGGTGGCAGCGGCAACGATAGCCTATACGGCGGTCGCGATGCCGACTCCCTTTCTGGTGGTGCTGGCAACGACTTTCTATCGGAAGATAGAGGCAGCGGTACCCTCACCGGTGGTGCCGGTTCCGATACGTTTGCCTTCAACTGGTATGGCGACAGCGAAGCCTTTGCCGGTGTGGATACCATCACCGATTTTGAACCCGGTACGGACAAAATTGCCATTGACGCCAATGCCGATCCAGGCTTCAATCCTGGCGATACCCTACCTGCCAGCGAATTTTCCACCGTCAGCGGTGCCAGCGACGCCGACATCGACGCCAACGAAGCCAAAGTGGTTTACGACCAAGAATCCGGTTCGGTTTACTACAACCCCAGCAACCAAAGCGGCGACTTGGAAGAAGTTGCCTATCTAGAAGGAGAACCCGATCTTAATAATACGGACTTTGAATTCCTTTAAGGTTTTCCCACATCCCAACCCAAGTTTTGCGAGCAAACAATTGTCATTTTGTCAAGGGGGTAGACATACGCTATCCCCTTTTTCTTGTATTTTTCGTTACATAATTTCCTTCCCCAATCCCCCTCAAAATCCTATATGGGGCGGGAAAAGCATCAAGTGAGAATCCCCGACCCAAGGGGATAAAAAAATTAAATCTCAATTTTTGCAGAAAATGGGAAAAGATGGGGAACCTAAAGTAAGATTTAGGCGACACTGTGGGTATAATAGAGCCAATCCAAATTACCGCTTAAGAAGTATTTGGGCAGCAAACTTGGGGTAAAAGTATGTTACCTTAACTCAGTAGTGGCAAAACCACGCGCAAACTTCGCTTTTTCCGGCAAAATCTAAATTTTGCTAGCATATCAGGGTTGTTTGTTTCCTAAAAAAGTGATAAGCTTCGCGTGGCGCCTACTGTAACGTTTAGATGAGCGAACGAACTAGCTTGTGCATCTGTATGCGTACTGGTTACAGTTATAAAGCTAGATAACCAGCAACCATGCAGGCATAAACAGGCATAAAAAGCGTTCCCATAGCAATTAAAACAATAAGCTTCAAAGCAGCAGCGGTATACTCAGACGTACAACCTAGTAGCGAGGAGAGCCCTATGTCAGACATTCTTCCAGCAAATCCAACGCAAACTGCAGATACAGATGGTACGCAAAACGCCCAGGGCGGTTTTGATCTGGACATTCAAGTGGGTGCCGGTGCCCAGAGAATTGCCGGAAGTACCGGCGGCGATAGATTGGCCTCTGGTGGTGGTACGCCCCAGGGGTTAAGTTCCAGCGACGAAGACACTGTCGGTGCTTCTGACGGAAGCGACACCGTGGCTACCGGTACTGGCGATGACTCCGTTTTTGGCGGTGCAGGAAACGATATCGTCAATACCGGGCAAGGTAACGATACCGTCGATGGTGGTGTCGGTAACGATACAATTTGGGGCGGTCAAGGAAACGACCAAATTACCGATAATAGCGGCAGTAACTTCATCAATGCTGGTGTCGGTGACGATGCGGTGACCACGGGTGCTGGTAACGACACCATTTTTGCTTTCCAAGGAAACGACAACATCAACAGCGGTGGCGGTAATGACCTCGTATTTGGCGGTCAAGACAACGACACCATCAACGCTGGTAGCGGTAGCGACACCATCTTTGGCGGTCAACAAGCCGATACCATCAGCGGTGGAGATGGCAATGACTTCATTTCTGGCGACCTGGGTGCTGACAGCATCACCGGTGGTCAAGGTGCCGACACCTTTGCATTCCAATACTACACCAGTACGGATAGTGAAGGTAATGAAATCCGCTTTGACGAAGTGGATACCGTGACCGACTTCACCTCCGGCACCGACAAATTGTATATCGACGCCCAAGCTGATGACGACCTCAACCCTGGCGACACCTTGCCGGCTGCAGAATTTGCTACGGTTGCTGGTGCTTCCGATGCGGATATCGATGACAACGAAGCCAAGATTGTCTACGATACCGAATCTGGACAGGTTTACCACAATCCTACTGCCGATTCCGGAGACCTACGCAACGTTGCTTACCTAGAAGGCGAACCAGACCTCGAAAATACCGATTTCGAATTCTTCTAAGGTTTGACAGGAGTTGGTCGAAGAGAAGAGATTTGTCGCAAAGGGCAGCAGTGAAACTGCCCTTTTTTGTCGATCGCTTGTTGAAAAAGATTAACAATTAACAACGCAAACCATCAAAACCTTCATGCAACAGTCAGCAATGCTGTCAAAAGTGGCAATAGACTTAGAAAAGCATCGATGGGCTGATGTCATTCGCCAGTGCCAGCATTTTATTCAATTTTACAGCCAAAACAAGATTCCCACGCATGTGGATGTAGAAGAAATCGCCAGTGCGTATCGCATGTTGGGCAAAGCTTACGAGGGAGAAGGAAAAATTGCGCCAGCTATTGCTTCTTACCGACAGGCTTTGCAAATTCAACCGGATTGGGTGGATTGCCAACTGGATTTGGCTTGGCTGTATGGCGAAGCTGGTGAGATTGCCCCCGCCATCTCTACCTACAATAAGATACTCCAACAATATCCAAACTGGCAAGAAGTTCGCTACAATATTGCCCATCTTTTACAGCAGCAAGGAAATATCACCGCTGCTTGCCAACAGTACCGCCAAATTCTGAAAGGCAGCCATGAGTCGTTGCCGGTTGCCCTCTACGTCGCTATCCACTACAACCTAGGGGTTTGCCTGCAAGATAGCGGTTTGACTGAGGCAGCCACCCACAGCTACCAGCAAGTGATTCGCTGGCAACCAGATCATATAAATGCTTATAATAATTTAGGCTGTGCCTGGATTCAGTTAGAAAAATACCCAGAAGCCGTTCGCACTTTCCAAACAGCACTACAATTCAAACAACCTGCCGAATCGACCAGTCAAGCCGAACGCGCATCTTTATATCAAAATTTGGGGAAAGCACTGGAGAGTTGGGCAGCAGCGGATAAGATACAGCGATCGCGATATTTGGGAGAAGCTGCCGCTGCCTATCGCCGGGTTACCGAACTGCAACCAGAAAAAGCAACCGCCTATCGGAACTTAGGCAAAATTCTCCAACGACAAGGCTGGCACCAACAAGCCATTGCCAACTTTCAAAAAGCGATCGC
The DNA here is from genome assembly GCF_001870905.1 of Geitlerinema sp. PCC 9228. Lineage (NCBI taxonomy): Bacteria > Bacillati > Cyanobacteriota > Cyanophyceae > Geitlerinematales > Geitlerinemataceae > Geitlerinema > Geitlerinema sp. PCC 9228. The sequence continues at coordinate 22,514 of NZ_LNDC01000101.1, read as the reverse complement.
TCTTGACCCGGAAGACATCGCCACCTACGACAACTGCGCCATTTCTTGGTTAAACACCGGTAAGCCAGAACGCGCCCTCGAATGCTGGCAACAAATTGCCGCGCGAGAAAAGAAAACCATTCAAGCTTACTGCCATAACAATCGAAACCTTATCCCCCAAGACGATTTGGAATTTGCCAAATGGAAATGCACGCAAATGCTGGCTTCCTGGCAAGATAAATCGCAAAATAACCAAGAAAACGCCCAAGAAATTCTCGTTCAAATTTACCAACACCTAGCCCGGGCGATGGTCAGCTACGGCTGGTATACCGTTGGGGAAGCCTACTACCAAACCGCACTGCAACTGCAACCAGCCCATCCAGATTTGTACGCGGGGTTGGGGGATGCCCTAGTATATCAAAAACGATTGGCTGGTGCGATCGCTGCCTACCGCATGGGATTGCTATACGATGCCACCCATCCCCAATTATGCTGCCACCTGGGTCATATTTTAGCAGCCCAAGGCTTTCTCGATGCCGCGATCGCTACCTACCAACAGGGCAACTTGCGATCGCACCACGAAACCTGCCTTGCCTCTCCCCTACCCACCCAATCTGCCAGCCACCGCGACCCTGCCATTCCCTTCGCCGTTCACCGCTGTACCGCCGAATGGCTGCAAAAGCAAGGATACGAAGGCTGCTACCAGCATTGGCAAACCGCCACCGTCAATCCCCCCGCACCGCCATCAAAAACCACCGATGCCTGCATGGGGGTGAACTGCCAATCCTGTCTGGGGCGTTTGGGGCGCGAATTAGGAAGAACCAAGATTTTTCCCGGCATTTACAAGCTCAGTGCCTCGGAAAAATTACAGCAGGGAGAAACCGATTTATTCATCGCTAAAATCCCCCAAGGGCGAACTTGGATATCACCACAAAAAAACTCCTGGATGGTTTGTAAAGCCATTGCCACCATCACGCCAGATAATTTATTGTTAGACGACCTTTCCCGCAGCTATCCCGGAGAACTGCCGGGATGTACAAAACGCGATCGCACCCGACACGAAATTTTTCGCCAAAACAGCTTGCCACCATTAGAAACCATCAACGGTACGGTTGCCGTCGTTGCCGGATTGTCGGGGCATACCTACTTTCACTGGATGGTCGATATTCTACCGCGTTTGGAACTGCTACGCCAGAGTGGTTGGTCCTTTGATTGGCTGCTGACCAATAAAATTAACCAACCCTTCCAGCGGGAAACCCTAGAAAAAGTAGGCATCCCGGCAAAAAAAGTTCTCACCGCCGATCGATACCCACACATCCAAGCCCAAGAATTGCTAGTTCCCTCTTTCGTAAGTTCTTTGGGATGGGCAACCAAGCGATCGCTGGCTTTTTTGCGTCGTACCTTTATTAGCCAGCCAACCCCAAAAATGCCCAAACGCATCTACATAAGTCGCCAGCAAGCCAAATACCGCAAAATCCTCAACGAAAAAGAAGTCATGGAAATTTTAAAACCGTTGGGATTTGTTTCGATAACCTTAGAAGGGCGATCGGTTGCCGAACAAGCAACGCTATTTGCCCAAGCTGAAGCCATTGTAGCACCCCACGGCGGCGGTTTGACCAATTTGGCTTTTTGCCGGCAGGGAACCAAAGTCATCGAACTGGTATCCCCCAACTACATCCGCCATTACTACTGGGTCATCAGCCAGCAGCTAGGCTTGCAGCATTACTATCTGCCGGGAAAAGAATTTCGCTGCCCCCAATTGCGACAGTTAATGTATCAAAGTGTCCTCAGAGAAGATATCCTGATAGAACCAGATACGCTGCGACAGATGCTACAGGTGTCTGGCTTGCAGCCATAAATCCCATCTACCTATATTGTTGTTTTTGTACGAAAAAAATTGTAAATTATGACTGTATCCACAGCCCCATCATCCATGCCAGAAGCCAATCCCCAAGAAAGCGCCACCTATTTTCAGGAAAGGGCAGAATTTTACCTGTCGCAGGGAAAGTTGGAAGAAGCCAGAACCGCTTGCGAACAGGCGTTGAAAATTCAATCCGATTTTGCCCCAGCCTACAAAACCTTGGGGAACGTTGTCTCGGCCCAAGATAATCTAGAAGAAGCCAAACATTGGTATACCAAGGCGATTGAATGCCAGCCAGACTACGCACCTGCCCACGCCAATTTGGGAAGTTGGTACGCCAAACATCAATTATGGCATCAAGCGATCGCTTGTTACCACCGTGCCATCGATTTGCAGCCGGATTTTGCTGGTGCCTATCGCAATTTAGCCAAAATTTACCACCAAATGGAAAAGCCGAAAGAGGCAAGGCAATACTGGCTGCAAGGAATTTTGTTGGCACCCAAGCAAGCCTCGGCGCAAACCCATTTTACCCTGGGAATAGAACTGCTGCAGCAACAGGATATGGAAAAGGCGCGGATTTGTTTTGAAAATGCCTTGCAGAGAAATCCCAATCTCCCAGAAGCCCACCACAATTTAGCAGAAATTTTAGCAGCCCAGGGCGACACCGACAACGCCATTGCCCATTACCAACAAGCGATCGCGTTAAATCCCAAAGACCATCGCTCCTATCAAAAACTAGCAGAATTTTATAAAAACCAGCAAAACTGGCAGGAAGCAGTGCAAGCTTACCAACAATTAGTAGAATTGCAACCCGAGTGGGTTTGGGCACATTACAATTTAGGAGATGCCCTCGCCAACCTGCAACAGTGGGAAGCTGCCGCCGATGCCTATCGGGAAGCCACACGCTTGCAACCCGATTTCGTTTGGTCGTACCATCGTTTGGGGAAAGCGTTGCAAAACCTGCAGCAGTGGGAAGCAGCGGTGGAAACCTACCAACGCGCCTGCGAGTTGCAGCCGAATTTTTCTTCGTTTCAGAATTTGGGCAAATGCCATTCTAAATTAGAAAATTGGGAAGAAACGGTGGCGGCGTATCAAGAGGCGTTGCGTTGGGATTGGCAGCAGGGAAGCGTTCATTTTCACCTGGCGCAAGCTTTGAAAAAACTCAATAAATTTGAAGCGGCTATCGGGCATTTTGCTTATGCGAAAGAACTAGCGCCAGATTTTCCTTCTGCCTACGCTCAGTTGGGCGATGCGTTGGTGGAATTTAATCCCTACGAAAAAGCAGAAGAAGTTTACAGGCAAGGACAACACCTCAACCCAGACCTGCCGCGAATTAGCGAAAAGCTGGAAACGGCTCTCGACTATCAGGAAAGATTGCGCGATCGCGAACGCTTGCAAGAAACAGAATCGGTTTTGATGCAATCGCAAGAACAGTTGCACGAAACCGAGGAGACATTAGAGCAAGCGATGGAACAGTTGCGCAAGAAACATAGCGACTGGGAACAAGCCAAATCGGAACTCGACGAGACGCGGGAAGAGTTGGCGCAAACGCAGGCGCAATTTGACGAAGTTTTGGGAGATTTGGAAAAAACCCATTCCCAACTGCAAGAAACGGAATCGGTTTTGAACCAATCCCAGGAACAACTCAACGAAACCGAACAAACCCTAGAACAGGCGATGGAACAGTTGCGCCAAACCCGCCAAGAACGCGATCGCTTGCAGGCGCAGGTGGAACACCAATATACTTACTATAATGCCCATGTGAAGAATATCAGCCAGCGGATTTTTGCCACGATTCAGCAGGATTCGCAAACCAGCCGCGTTAGCCGGGTGGCGGAATATTGCTTGCAGGGATGGTCGGGAAATTTGCTGTATTTGGGGGCTGACGGTGGCGAATTGACCCAGGCTTTGGCTAGACTATTACAAAGATTTGATGGGCAAAGCGATCGCCGTTTGGTGGCTGTTCCCCTGCAAACATCTACCGAGGCATTTTGGCAGACCATGGCATCCTACAAAGATGTGGTGGAAGTGGTGGCTACAGACCAGCTACCGGTGGAAACCATTCAAAAAGGAAAATATTGTTTTGCCATGCTGGGAAATTTAGCTAGCAGCGAACAATACGATCAAGCCATAGATGCCGTTTCTCCCAACTGTCAGGGAGTCATTGCTATTGATGGCATTCAAGACCATCGCGAGGTAGAACAGGTGTTTCAACAACAAAGCGATCGTACCCAGCGTCAAAAATTATACTTCCCCTTGTGTCGGGAAGGCTACCTTCTTTGGTCGTAAATTCAAAAGTTGCCAACCCTGCTTGCGTAAGTGGGGTTGGTTATGTTGGCGAACTATTGATAATATTTTGCAATTGTTTGCGGATTTGTGGGTAATACCATGGTTAAATTAACTTCTAAATGAAAAGCAAATTTGTCGGGTGGGCATTGCCCACCCTACTAAAATAAAATTAGAAGCGATCGCTTCGTAAGTGGGGTTGGTTATGTTGGCGAACTATTGATAATATTTTGCAATTGTTTGCGGATTTGTGGGTAATACCATGGTTAAATGAAATTCTAAATGAAAAGCAAATTTGTCGGGTGGGCAATGCCCACCCTACTAAAATAAAATTAGAAGCGATCGCTGGACCCACAAAATTAAAATAGACAACTCCCCTACTATTAACAATATTTTGCAATTGTTTGCGGATTTGTAGATTTGTAGGGTGGGTATTATCCTACTTCAAAATTAGAAGCGAATTTGTCGGGTGGGCAATGCCCACCCTACTAAAATAAAATTAGAAGCGATCGCTTGACCCACAAAATTAAAATAGACAACTCCCCTACTATTAACAATATTTTGCAATTGTTTGCGGATTTGTAGGGTGGGTATTATCCTACTTCAAAATTAGAAGCGATCGCTGGACCCACAAAATTAAAATAGACATGTGCAACGTTAATGGTATAAATTGAACTTCACCGCCAGAATTGGCAAGGTGTTCTATATTTTTACGAGAAGGCAGCAGCTACTTGTACGTCAAGTCAATCTTTTCCACAAACAACGATGGTAGCTGAAATGAAAAAAGAAATTGTCAAGGTAGCAGCAGAAAATAAAGATACAGACGCAAATGCTAAAATGGTATACGATAAACTTAAGGAGCGATAGAATATAAATCTATTTTTCCTAATCAGTTTCTAGATTGGCGATACAACCAGCATCCAGAATGAAAAATCTATCGGTTTCTAATTGAGAACATTTATCAATTGTCTGCGCGATCGCTGGTATTTTCCCGGTTTTTAAATTTGCCATCGCCGTTTTGACGGTTTGAACGAAAGCATCGTCGGGGAAATCATCCGTGAGAAATCCTTGCAACCATTCGTGGTCGTCGATATATTCAGGGATAAATGCAGAACGATGCAACAGCCAAAAGGAAATCTGACGATCGCGGATAAATGTTTGCAGCGTAGATAGTTCCATTGTATATTGCGCTTGCACCGTAGCGATCGCTTTTTGGCGAAATGGTTGATAATATCCCAACTGGTAGGGAATAGCATATTCTCTACCCACCAAAATTGACCGCTGGCTAAACGACGGGAGATTGTTGGCTTCTTCTGCAATAGAAGCAATGGTAATATCCCGGGGTTGCTGCTGGAAAAACCGATAAACTTGGGTAGCCTCGCCAACTTCGTATCCCATTTTCGGTAAATCTTGCAAAAATAGAGGATAGTGAAACACAATCGCTGCCAGTAGGGAGAAAACCACCGTATATTTGCCAACCAGCCACCCACCGCGTCGGTTGCGTTGCCACTGAAAAATGCGATCGATTAAAATAGCGATCGCCATTCCCGCTGCCAAAGCCATCACAATCCGCAACCCATGGGTCGTATAGCGGTTGGGAAGATGCAGGCGAAACAGCAAGGCATGGGCCAAAAAAAACCATCCAAATCCAGCTACAATTATCTGCGGCAAGATAGCGACATTGTTTGTCATCTTTTGAACCAAGGGGAAGGATTTGGGAAACTGCCACAAAACCGGTAGCAACACCGACAACCACACCATCGTTGGCATGTCTTCCGGGAAAAAGCCGCTGCGTCCATCCTTGATCCAAAAATCCACCCAATCTCGGTCGAAGAAAGCACTGCGTCCGTCGTCCCAAAATTCTGGTAAACTTTTGGCATATTCTAAAGATATGGTGGGGTCGTATGCGCTGCTTTTGAAGGCGTAAGCGGCAATAACCAGCAAAACCACCGCCAATCCCGTACTGTAAAATATATACCATCGCCGGTAGAACAGCATGGCCAGGGTAATAATCCCGCCTTCGACGAAAATATATTGTGGGTAGAACAATCCCGTTAACGCGATCGCGATGAGACAGGGAAACAACGCTTTCCGGCTAAAATAATAGAGAAAGGCGAGAAATAGTGGATAAACAAAGGCGCGTGGGGTGGCGGAGGAAATATCGTCTTTCATCCACAAACTTAAATTTAGCAGTAATGTTCCCAAAAATCCCGCTAAAGGAATGGGGAACATCTCACAGGTGAAGCGAAAGGCATAGAAGGTAGCGATCGCTGCTAAGATTAACGGTAATAATTTATTGAGGAGAAAGGGGTCAACGCCGAAAAGATAGACAAACCCTTGATAGAATTTACTATATCCCGAAGGTGCCACCGATTGAAAATAATCGGCAATGACATCGTTGGGAAATAATTCCGGGTCTAGCCAGCGTTGCATCCAAAATACGTGTTGCCTGGCATCGTCTTGAACCACGTAGGTATCTGGGAACGCTTCTGTATATCCCAAGATGCCGTAAACCACTGCCACGGCAATGCTAAGACCCAACCAAAAAATACCTCCCCGAGAATTTGGGGAAGCAAACAGCCAGCGATAGACCCAAGATTTCTCCATAAGTTGATAGCGATCCAATTTTAGCGGTCGAGTTCGGTAGCGTCCACATCGATGGTAACGGGATTTTGGGAATTTCCCGAAACTGTTTGGTTGCTGGCAGATTCTTCCCCATTATGATGATTGACAGCGGCATGTTTGAGGCTATCTTGCAGCCAATTCCACAAACCCGAACCCAACAAAACCAGCAACAACACGTCGTCGATTTGACCCAAAAGCGGTAGCAAGTCTGGAGATAAGTCAATCGGACTAAAAAAATAAACCAGGGTTCCCAAAATCACCCACCAGCGGTATTTGGGATGGCGTAGCAGTTGGCGATACCACTTGTTGAAGGCTTGCATAGGTTGGTTGGCGTTACAACATCAATGCCAGTACGATGGAAACAATGCCGGCTATGGCACACGCGATCGCAGTATAGAAAAATATTTTAGCATTTTGTCCCGCAACTCCTGTTAGTTCCGGTTCGGTTTTGAGGGTAATCCAATATTGCTTATCGGGTTCGCTGGGTTTTCGTAGCTGCCAGCCATTTTCCGTTTGACAAGCTTCGCCAACCACCAAAACTTGGCGGTAGATAGGGAGAATATATTCTGTATAGCGATAGCCAATGGTACGCTGGTTTTCGGGAATTTCCGGTACGGTGAGGCGAAATTGGCCGAAGGAGAGAATGCCGCTGACCTGTTCGGGACGGAATTCTTCTAGAATTTTAACACGATCGATCTCTGCCCCTTCCGGGTCAACCGCAATTTCGCCGGTATTGTCTTGCAGGGAAAAGGGGGTTGCTTGTTCTCGGGTAGTGACAATTTCCGATTGGCGTTGGAGTTTTTCGTTTTTTTCGCCGTTGCTATGGCTGTGGGGGATGGTTTCCTCGTACTCCCGACGTACGGTCATGGTATAGTAAACGCACTTTTGTTGTTTCAGTTCGCAACGCAAGGGTTGGTGGCAGCGAATCATTCCCCGAACTTTGACGTAGTGACGCCATTCGCCGGGTTCTACATCAGCGCGTTTGGCAAGTTTGTCTAGTTCGGCAACACTTACCGGTTTGGCGGCTTGCAGGTGGTGAAACTGATGTTTTTGTTTTTGTTGCCACCAAAATAATAGGCCAGCCAAGGCCAGCAACACAACCCCGAAAACGACACCGGTTGGCATTCTTCTATCCCCCTCGGTTGGAAAACGCTCGTACAAACAAATTTTCTTTTCTCCCGATGCCCGTGACAAGCTAGTATTAGAGTGGACAAGCCTGCGATCGCTGTAATTTTGGATTGTTTATGGCGATGCGGTATTTTTGACGAGAAAAGCCGCGCATTCTACATGAGAGGTTTGTGGAAAGAAGTCAGCCGGCTGTACCCGTTGCAGGCGATAAATTCCATCTTGACACAAAAGTTGCAAATCTCGCGCTAGGGTAGCCACTTTACAGCTGACGTAGACGATGTGGGTGGGTTGGATTTGGCGTAGCGTTTCGATGACACTGCGATCGCAGCCTTTGCGCGGCGGGTCTAGCAAGACAATGTCTGGCGTTTGCTGCAGTTGGGGCAGTAAAGCTTCTACCTTTGAATCATAAAATTCGATATTTGTCAAGTGGTTTTGGGCGGCGTTTTGTTTGGCGAGTTCGATGGCTTCCGGTTGCATTTCGATCGCGATCGCGCGTTGAACCCGTTGCGACAGGGGAAGGGTAAAGGTTCCCACGCCGCAGTAGGCATCCACCAGCAACTCGGCAGAAGCAGGCAGGGTTTTTTCCATTTCTTGCAGCAAGGCTTCGGCGGTGGCGGTGTTGACCTGGAAAAAGGTATCGCTGCGCAAGTTGTAGCGGTAGCCGGCAAAGATTTCTTGTAAGTAGGAACGTCCGGCAATTGTATCCGTATGCTTGCCCAAAATGGTATTGGTGCGTTTTTTGTTGATATTTGCGCACACGCCAACCAGGTTGGGGTATTGCTGCATCCAGAGATTGGCTTGTTTTTCTAAATTTTTAAGGGCAGTATGGGTAACTACCAGGGTTAATAGGATTTCCCCCGTACGGCTACCAACGCGCACGGATAAGTAACGAATCTCCCCTTGATGCTGCTTTTCCTCGTAAATTTGCCATCCCAGTTTTTGAATATCTTGTTTGATCCCGGCTAATAGGGGGTCCAAACCCGAATCTTGAATGGGACATTGGTTGATATTGACCACTTTGTGGCTGCCTTGACGGTAGTAGCCGGCTTTGATTTGTCCGGTGGAAGACATTTCTAAAGGATAGGTAGCTTTGTTGCGATAGTGCAGGGATGGTTCGGTGGGAAGAATGGGGTCAACCGGTGGATCGGTCAATTTGCCAATGCGTTGTAAGGTTTGAACGACTTGGTGTTGCTTGATTTCTAGCTGGTGGGAATAGGCAATATGTTGCCACTGGCAGCCACCGCATTTATCCGCCACAATGCAGCTCGGACGCACGCGATGGGGAGAAGGTGATAGAATTTGTAGTAGTTTGCCCCGCATGTACTGGCGTTTGATTTGGACCAAACGGACCCATACGCGATCGCCAGTTACGGTCTGGGGAACGAACACCACTTGTTGGTTGACCCTACCAACCCCATCACCGCTGTCAGCCACGTCGGTAATGAGTATTTCTACTTGCTGACCTGGTTGCCAACGGTGGTCGTGGTTGTTCCATGTCTGGGATTTCATTGAGAAATTTGTAGACAAGCACAAACTCCCTTTCTTTGTGTACCACAAACTCGATAAACTACAGAGTGTTATTTTTTAGGCAGAGTGGCTACTCCTATGTCTAGTGTAGTTGAACAGGTAATTCTCAAAGCCGACGACGAACTCCGCTATCCTTCTAGCGGGGAACTCAATAATATCAGAGCTTTTTTGCAAACTGGCGAACAACGGATGCGCATTGCTTCCACCCTCGCCGAAAGCGAAAAGAAAATCGTAGACGAAGCTAGTAAAAGACTCTGGCAAAAACGTCCTGATTTTATTTCTCCCGGCGGCAACGCCTACGGCAACCGCGAACGCAACCAATGCCTGCGGGATTTTCGCTGGTACCTGCGTTTGGTGACCTACGGCGTTCTCGCTGGCGACACCGAAGTGATTGAAAAAATTGGCTTGGTAGGCGTACGGGAAATGTACAATTCCCTCGACGTTCCCATGCCTGGCATGGTAGAGGCCATGCGTTCTCTCAAGGAAGCTTCTTTGGCACTTCTAAGTGTGGAAGATGCCGAAGCGACAGCACCTTATTTCGATTATATCATTCAGTACATGGCCGGATAGAAAATTCTTGCCTTTTTTCGAGCCTTATATTTTTTATGTTTTTCCCTGATAGGATCTCCAGCTGCGTAGCTGGAGTTTTTTTTCTGACGCTTGCCAACCCAACTGCATACCTACATGCTCCCTGCAAAAAAATGTTATTCTAGTACAATAACAGGTAGAGGAAATCGGTTCCGCCATCCCAAACAGGCCGCCATTATGCCTGTCCCTTAGATAAGGGAATAGAAGCCATCAGACCTTGCTTTTTTGACGGTGCCATCGGGGGGATTGCGCAGTTGCAAAAGTTTTTCTATTCAAGCGTGGCATCTGCCGTTTTGAGAGCGATCGCTGTTTGGCAGGCAATCAGGAATGCCTCGAGCGATTGGAAGCATATATCAGTTCTATTAATCTGTGGCCAATAGGGAAATAGGGAGAACGCTTGCCATTTCTCTTTCCGCGTGACCGAATCTTGTGCGATCGCTATAGCTGAAAAAATCAATTTTTGGTGGCTACGAACAGATAAATTTCCCGATTGGAGGCAGCGATCGCTGTATATATATTAGGGATGGTAACAAGGTTCGTTGTCACGATCGCAGTTTCTTCCGTGGTTTCCACGAGATCGAAGGAATCAAGTTATGGATAGGTCAGTTGTAGAACTGAGATGCTATAAAGGACATCAAGAGGGATTCCTCTATATAAATATTTATATTCTCTTGTATGCTCTCGGTCGGTCGTAAAGTTCCATGAAAACACCTATACAAGCATCCTCCTCGATATCCATGAATAAAGAACAAGTGTTTGAATTAATTGATAGCGTCCTACCTTTTGAGGTCTGTTTGTACCACCGCGTCTTACCCCTATCATTAGAAGGTAGCCGTTTGAACTTAGGAATGGTAGATGTTTCCGATCGAGGGGCTTTAGACTACATACGGAAAATGCTAGGATATCTACATTGCTCGTTGGTATCGCGGCCGATTTCCTCGGAAGTTCACCAGGAAACCCTATCCGCCTACCTCAAATCCCGCAACCAGCAAAAAACCCCCAGCAAACAGGCGAAGCTCATTGCTTCCCTAGCCAAAGTCACTGGCAAACAAAAACACCAACAACAATCGGCTGAACCATCCCATTCGCCAAAACAGCCATCGAAATCCCCTATGTCGCAACCCATACGGGACCAACAACCCCCGAAACTTCATATCGAAGCCTACCACCTATCCACCCCCATCGAACTACTGGCTACCCTCGAACCCAAACAACTATTGCAGGAGTTGCTAGCCAGGGTCTTGTTGGGAGGTATTGGTCGGTTGTACTTCGACCGCAACGAAACCAACTGCCGCATCCTCTGGAGTGAAAGCGGCGTCGTCAAATCCATTTTAGAAGATTTAGACCCCTCCCGATTTCAGGCAATCGTCAAGGAACTGAAATTAATGTACGGCTTACCGTTGATTCCCGTCAACAAAAACAAACAGGTGGAAATCGAACGGACGTACAACCAAAGTCAAATTTTGCTCATTTTACGCTTGACCCCAGGCGAGTATGGCGAAAGGGCCACTTTGCAAGTTTTACGGGGAGCTGCCTTAAAATTTCATAAGCAACGCAAGCTCGACCAGCTCAGTCAAGACGCATTAAACCTCGCACGACAGCTACAATTAAAAGTTACAGAAATCCGCAACCAAGCGCGTTCTATCCCTTCCCTCAGTCCCAACGACCTAGAAAACCTACCAGCGTTGGACCAGCTGCTTATGCATGTAAAAACACAAATTCAAGAATTGCAAGAAATCCGCTACCAATCCCAAGGAAATAGCGATCGCAGCCAGCAGGAACAACATATAGAAAAGGGATAGGAAAGCCAAAATCAATTTCCCATCCCAAACATTCAAATCCTCAATGCCATCCCTAGGCCGTTACCGGCGTTTCCTCTTCCCAGCGATTGAAGGTTTTTCCCAAAACCGCCAGTTCCTGCATCAGTTGCTCAAAGCCTTCCAGAGTCAGCGATTGCGGTCCGTCGGAAAGTGCCTTCGACGGGTTGGGATGCACTTCCACCATCAACGCATCGGTTCCTGCGGCTACTGCAGCTTTGCTCATAGCTGGAACGTAGGAAGACCATCCCGTACCGTGGCTGGGGTCTACCATAATGGGTAAGTGGGTTAAACTGCGCAACACGGGAACCGCTGCCAAATCCAACATATTGCGTGTATACTTGCGATCGAAGGTACGAATCCCGCGCTCGCATAAAATAATTTGGTTGTTGCCAGCCGATAAAATATACTCAGCCGCCATCAACCATTCTTCAATGGTAGCCGACATGCCGCGCTTGAGCAGAATTGGTTTCGATTGAGCGCCAATTTTCTTCAGGAGGGAGAAATTTTGCATGTTGCGCGCTCCCACCTGCAAGACATCAGCCACTTGTGCTACCTTCTCAATATCTTCCGAGTCCATGACTTCGGTAATAATTCCCAAACCGCTGGCTCTTCTCGCTTCTGCCAGCAGGTCCAACGCACTTTCTCCGTGACCTTGAAACGAATAGGGAGAAGTGCGGGGTTTGTAGGCCCCGCCGCGTAAAAATTTCGCTCCTGCCGCTTTCACCCGCAACGCCGTTTGCACGATGGACGTTTCATCTTCCACCGAACAAGGTCCGGCTACGGTTACAATGGGATGGTTTTCGCCAAAAGGAACCTTGCCATTCGGCGTATTCACCCAGACCTCGCTGGCTTCTCCGTGGCGAAACTCGCGGCTGGCGCGTTTGAAAGGTTGTTCCACCCGCACCACACTTTCAATCCACGGACTAATTTCTTCCATGCGTTCCGGGTTTAAATCGGCGGTATCGCCTACCAACCCAATTACCACTTTATACCGCCCGACGATTTTTTCTGGAGTCAATCCCCAGCTGCGGAATTCTTCGCTAATGCGATTGATTTCTGCTTCTGGCGTTCCGACTCTGGTAACCACAATCATAGTTTGACCACCTTCGCTGGATCGTTATTTTTGAACATAGCGTGCTATTTGTATGCTAATCGTTTTGGGTGGAATTTTGGGAATGCGAACGCCAGGCTTGCCGCAGTCGCCGGAAATTGGTGGTAAATTCCTGCCATCCCAGCAAGCTTCCCGCCATTTGTTCGTCCCAGGAAGCTGAAATGACGCCGTAGGAAAGACCCACAACGCTCATCCCCAGAAACGCCATGCTAACCAAAATGACAGCACTGTGGGGCAATTCTACCACCTGGGTGGTGATGAAGTAGCTGGAGATGAGGACCAGCATACCAACCACCATGGGAACGCCAGAGAAAACCCCCATCCGCCGAATCATCCGCCGGCTGACCACTTGGGGAATGGCGCGGTCGGCTTTGCGATTGGTATGGGTGGGTTGGGAACTGGCAGTTTCCTCTTTTGGGGGGCTGTTCGTGCTATTATCCTTTTGGGATGGCTTGCTGGTGCTGGGTTGGCCATCGCTAGCCGGTTGGCTTTTCTTATTTTTTTTGGAACGCTGCCTGGGTTCAAAGGGGATGGAGTTGCGTTTGGGTTCGGAAGCCATAAGTCGCTCGCTGAAACGAAGGTTTGAGGAAATCGGAAAGTGGGAAGAAGGAAAGAAGGTTCTTGCTTAACCGCGGATTCCCAAGCGTTGGATGAGTTGTTGGTAGTGTTGGGGGTCTTGGCGACGAATGTATTTCAACAAACGCTTGCGCTGACCGATTAGTTTCATCAATCCTCTGCGGGAAGCGTAGTCTTTTTTATGTTGTTGCATGTGTTGGCTGAGACGTTCGATTCTCGCCGTCAAAACCGCGACTTGCAAGTCGGAAGAACCGGTGTCGGTTTCGTGTACTTGGAATTCAGAGATAATCTCTTGTTTGCGCTCTTTGGTTAGGGTCATAAGATGTCGGTTTTTGAATGCAGCAATTGGCTATCATAGCATATTTCCTAGGGCAAGGAAGGGTGGCTTGCTCCCTAGGATGGAGGAATTTTTTGCACGAGGAGGTCAGCTTAAATAGGCGATCGCAGCCCGAATCCAATCTTCCACATCGCTACTATCTGCTACTTCTTTATTTTGGCTCAAATTTTGAAAAGCATCCATCACCTCGTTGGCAGTATATCCCAAAGCCAGCAAGGTCATTTCCACCTCTTCCTGCAACTGCGCCGACAATCCCGCCGTGGGAGAAATGCTAACCCCCGACTCTTCTCGCCACTGCGCCAACTTACTTTTTAATTCTAAGGCAATGCGTTCGGCAGTTTTCTTGCCCACCCCTGGCGTTTGTACCAACAAGCGCGTATTTTCGGTTACAATAGCTTGCAATAATTGGGAAAATCCCAACGTATCCAACAACGCGATCGCTAATTGCGCGCCAATCCCATTCACCTTCACCAACTGGCGAAACAATTCCCTCTCCGAAAGGGAACCAAACCCATACAAAATCAAGCGATCGTCGCTAACCTGTAAATGGGTAAAAACCTGTACCTCTGTATTTTCCGATGGCAGTTCCTCCACCAAATGGGAAGGAACTTGCACTTCATATCCTACCCCACCTACATCCAACAACACCATCACCCGCTGCTGGCTTTTGCTAATGTGGGTTACATATCCCCGAACCGAACCAATCATCGCCGCAATTCAAATAAATCCAAAATAGCGCAATCCTTCCAAAATTCCGCCAGCGCAAGCCGCTTTCGCTAAATAGCGATGGGGGTTGGGATTTTTCTCATGCCACTGTAACAACTCCTCCCGCGCATTGCCGACAATAATACCCCGTTCGATACCCGATTCAAACAAACCAATATCGTTTCCCGAATCGCCGCAAACAATGGTATTCTCTGGGGAAAATCCCAACTTGCGACGCACAAACGCCATCGCCGTGCCTTTATTTCCTTGCCGTGGTAAAATATCCAAATCGCGATCGCTACTGTAAACCAACCGTATATCCAAACCTGCTTCTTGCAGCAATTGTTCCAAACGGGGAAGTACCTCCTGCGCCGCCGGTTGGGTAATATAGTAGCTAACCTTAAACTCTCCCTGTTCGCTATCGGGTTGCGGCGTTAAATCTGCAAAATGCGCCGCTATGGATAAAACTCGATCTCGGTGCCAGTGGCTGCGCAATTTTTCCTGCCATTCCGGTTCGCTTTGGTTGCTGCTAGGATAGTACATATCCGTTCCCACCGAACCCACAAATATATCCGGTTCCAACAAAGACTGTTCTTGTTGTAGCTGTCGAAACAGATGGCGGGAACGACCGCTGGCATAAACCAACTTACTCCCGTGGTTTTGGCGATGTTGCTGCAAAATTTGGTTTAACTCGTTTGTTGCTTCTCGGTCGCCAACCAAGGTATTGTCTAAATCCGTAACCAGTAAAAAAGCAACCATAAAGGTTCTACTCCCGCCAAACGCGCAGTTGGATATAAACCAATATCAGAGTTACAAGCAATAATACCGTAGCCGCTGCCCCGGCATATCCAAAATCAAACTGGGCAAATGCCTGTTCGTAAACATAGTACACCAAAATATTGGTGGAATTTAAAGGACCGCCGCCGGTGACAATATAAATTTGCTCGAAACTGCGTAAAGTAAAAATAGCAGTGGTAATGGTGGCAAACACCAGCGTCGGTCGCAACCCCGGTAACGTAACATGCCAGAACTTTTGCCATTCCCCAGCGCCATCGAGTTCGGCGGCTTCGTAGCGTTGTTGGGGAATCACTTGCAAGCCAGCGAGGAATACCACCATATTAAATCCCAACTGCTTCCAAGTGCTTAATAAAATAATAACCGGCATGGCCCACACCGTACTTCCCAACCAGGAAACAGATGGCAATCCCATCCATTCTAACAGGGCATTCACCGGTCCTTCGTTTTGAAACAGCCAGCGCCATCCCAACCCCACGGCAACCATGGAGGTGATGGAAGGAATAAAATAGGCGGTACGCAGCCATCCCCGTAATGCTACCTTGCGATCGAGCAATGCTGCCAATCCCAAAGGAATTACCAAACTGGGAATTACTGTGGCAACGGTGAAATAAACCGTATTGGCGACTACTTTGGCAAATTCTGGGGTCACCAGCAACCGCCAGTAGTTTTGCCATCCTACCCAGCGGGTTCCGGTAACGGTGAAGTTATCGGTGGTAAAACTGAGGTAGAACAGGTAAACAATGGGGAAAAAGACAAAGATTCCCAATAACAAAAATGCTGGGAATAGGAAAATCGCTGCGGCTTGCCTGTCGCTATCTAACAGGTTGGCTAGGGGTTGTGGTTTCCAAGCCATAAACGCTTATCGTTGGTCTAGGGGAAGGTACGGGTCGTGGTGACCGCCGGTGTATACTTGTTTGGGACGGTAAATGCGATTGACCGCTAGCTGTTCTTTCCAGTGTGCTAGCCAACCGGCTACTCGCGCGATCGCAAATATTGTACTAAACATATCCCGGGGAATGCCCAATTGTCGAAAGACCATGCCGGAGTAAAATTCTACGTTGGGATAAATGCCTTTGTTCCCCAGTTTTTCGGTGGTTACCCGTTCTACTTCCAAGGCGATATCGTACACTGGGTCGGCACCAAATTTATTAAACAGTTGGTCGGCGAGGTTCTGTAAAATGGTGGCGCGGGGGTCTTTCACGCGATAGACCCGATGACCGAATCCCATGATTTTTTCACCGTTGGCGATGCGATGTTCGATGTAGGGTTCTACGTTGTCGCAAGAGCCAATTTTTTCTAGCATATCCACCACTTCTTCGCTAGCGCCGCCATGCAAAGGACCGGCTAAGGTTCCCACGGCAGAGGCAATGACGGAATAGGGGTCGGTTAATGTAGAGGCGGTAACCCGGGAAGAGAAGGTAGAGGCGTTCATGCCATGTTCGGCATGGAGAATCAAACAAACGTCAAACACCCTGGCAGCGAGGGGGTCGGGTTCTTGTTCGGTTAGCATGTAGAGGAAGTTGGCGGCGTAATTGAGGTCGTCTCTGGGGGTGATGGGGTCGTTGCCTTTACGCATGAGTTTGAAGGCTGCCACCATGGTGGGGATTTTGGCGATGAGGCGAACCACGGCTTTGCGGATGTATTCCGGGTCGTCTAAGACGCGGCGGGAATGGAACAATCCCAGGGAGGCGGCGGCGGCTTGCAAGGCATCCATGGGATGACCGGCTTCGGGAAACCATTTCATCATGTCGCGGATTTTGGATTTGACCCGCCGGTGGTGGTAAATTTGGTATTCGAAGTCAGCCAGTTCTTTTTGGTTGGGAAGGTCTCCCCAGATTAGCAAGTAAGTGGTTTCTAGGAAGCTGCTGTGTTCTGCGAGTGCTTCGATGGGAATGCCGCGATATTGGAGAATGCCTTGTTCGCCGTCTACGTAGCAAATTTCGGATTTGGCTGCGGGAATTCCTTCTAAACCAGGTTTAAAGTTGGTTGCTTCCATCTTGGCGTTTTTGTCTCCAGTAGCCGAGTTGGTTTGTATGGCAAGAACGGTCTACCGAGTTCCACGATTTGGGTTGGGAAGTTCGGTATTTGTTTTTCTACTATAGAGGAAAGCGCGATCGCAGAAAATGGGGCAAGTTGCGATCGCTTGAAATTTTTGATCTGCAGAAAATCAATCAAAAACGGGCATGGGAGGACTTGAACCCCCGACACCCAGAACCGGAATCTGGTGCTCTATCCGCTGAGCTACATGCCCTTGACGATCGAGTTTTTCCCAACCGCTCCAGAAAGGTATCGTAACACGAAATTGCTGGTTTGGCTAGTGGCTGGGCCGGGAAGTTTATTTTTGGCGGCGACCCCCTTTTTTGCGGAATTTTTTCACCAGGTGGGGAATTTGCGAGGGGGTTTCGGCGACGGGAATTTCCGCTTGCTGAAAGGCAGCCAGTTTGGTGTCGGCGGTGCCGCGGTTGGCGTCTGGGAAGAAGTTGACGTAGGGGTCAGAACTGGTAGTTTGTGCGGCAATGGCAGCGCCGGCGTGACCGATGGTTTTCCCTTGGGGTGCGTAGCGACCGGCAATATAGGCGACTACGGGTTTGTCAATGGTATCGCGGATGTATTGTGCTGCGGATTCTTCGCTGGTACCGCCAATTTCGCCAATTAAAATAATTACTTCGGTGCGATCGTCTTCGTCTAAAATTTGCAACCATTGGTGGAAGGATGAACCGACGATGGTGTCGCTACCGATGCCGATGCCGATGGATTGCCCCATTTTTTGTCGGGTGAGTTCGCCGGCGATTTCGTAGGTTAGGGTATCGCTGCGGGAGACGATGCCAATGTTGCCGGGGGTGTAAAATTCGGTGGGATGGGTTCCCAGCAAAACTTCACCGGGAATGATGATGCCGGGGGAACTGGGTCCAATGATGGAGGTTTCGGTAACTTCCGCTTGCCGAATCAGGCGCACCATATCCAATGGGGGAATGCCTTCGGTGACCAAAACCAACTGGCGAATCCCAGCCGCGATCGCTTCTAAGGCAGCATCCACAGCATCGAAGGGGGAGACGAAAATAATGCTGGTGTGTAGTTCCCCCACTCTCGCGATCGCTTGCTCTACCATATCAAAAACGGGAATGTTATGTAAAGTTTGCCCTCCCTGACCGGGATGAACACCAGCCACCACGTTGGTTCCGTAGGCTTGCATGAATGCGGCGTGAGTGGTTCCCTGGGGGTCGGCAATCCCCTGAATCAAAACTTTGTTTTCCGAATTAAGAATCATTGCTGCCCCAATTCCTGAACAAGGTTGGAAAAATATTTGCGTATTGACACGAAACGTCCTTTACATGGATCGCCGTTTCCCTTTATAAATGATAAATTCCCTCATCCATGTAGAATAACTTACAAAAACAGAAAATTACATTATGGTTTGGTTTTTGCTGGCCAATTGTACGGCTTTTTCGGAATCTCTGAAGGATGTTTTTAGCAAGAGAAACTTGCGCATTTTTGACGGCTATTTTATCTCCTGGATGTTTGCCGCGCTGACGTTTTTCTTTTTGCTCCCTTTGCTTTTGGTGGTTCCCATTCCTCCTCTCGGCGATCGCTTTGGGTTGGCTTTGCTTGCTAGTGGCAGTTTGAACGTTTTGGCAACCTTGCTGTACCTACATGCTCTGCAACGTTCGGATATGTCCCTATCCTTGCCTATGATAACATTAACCCCGCTGTTTTTGTTGGTGACTTCGCCGTTGATTGTGGGGGAATCTCCCCAGGTTTTCGATCTGGTTGGTGTGGTTTTTTTGGTGGTGGGCACCTACACGCTCAATTTTCAAGTTAGAAAGGAAGGATGGTTGGTGCCTTTTCAAGCTTTGCTGCGGGAAGCCGGACCGCGGTTTATGCTGGGGGTGGCTTTGTTGTGGAGTTTGACAGCCAATTTTGATAAGATGGGGGTGCAAAATTCTTCGCCGCTTTTTTGGGCGATCGCTTCCTACGGATATATTGCCCTGGTCTTGAGTCCCATTGTTTGGTTCAAATCAAAAATTTCCTGGCAGCAAATTTGGCCGCAGCGCTTTTTTCTGGTTGCCGTGGGGATGTTTAACGCGCTCACCGTTACTTGCCAAATGAGTGCTATTAACTTAACTACGGTGGTCAATGTGATTTCTATCAAACGCACCAGCGTTTTGTGGGGCGTACTTTGGGGACATTTATTTTTTGCAGAACCGGGATTTAAAACTCGCATGAGTGCCGCTCTTTTAATGGTGACGGGGGTCTTTTTCATTTCCATTTCCTAACTTTTTGGATTTATTTCAATCGAATGCCCTGGGACTGGTCAACCACCTGAGCCACCATGGTACTGTCGGTATATCCTAACTCGTACAATGCCTGCAAGCAAGCATTGGCTCGTTCGTTAGGAACAGCTGCCAGCAATCCTCCCGAAATTTGGGGATCGAACAATAAATGATATTGCGGTTCCGTTTGGGGGTCTCCCATAAATCGGTCGGCGTTGCGCAGATGTAGGGCTATTTTCTGATTTTCCTGGTGGCGGGGACTGACAATGCCTGCTTCTAAAGTAGCGATCGCACCTTCCAAACTGGGAAGTGTCCCTAAAATTAGCTCTACCCCCACGCGAGATACCCGCACCAACTCCCACAAATAACCCGCCAACCCCTCTTCCCCAAGGGATACGCAAGCGGTTGCCCCGTGCTGCCGCAAGCAGAGAGCGGCATTCTCGTTGGCAAGCAACATGGAAGCGATCGCAGTTTCCACCCACCGTCCTTTGGCTTGTAACTGGCAATCGGCAGCCAGCAACGTTCCTACCCCCAAAGCTTTGGTGACAAATATGGTTTGTTCTGGGTACAAGCGATTGGATACCCCAACATTTTCCCCAGGCATTTTCCCCTGAATGGCTAATCCCAAAGCCATACGCCGACTTTTGCTGGCTTGAATGCCAAATAGAGGGACAGGGGATAAACCTTGAATGGTACCGTTAACCAGTTGATACAGACTTTCTGCGGTAACTAAATCATTCCCGTGAGTAACTACCGCGATCGCCATGGCATGCTGCGGTGTAGCCCCCATTGCCCACTGTTGGCTGAGACAGTGCCGGGCAACAATTTTCCCGAAAAGAAACCCATCGCCCACTACCGCATACAAGTAATCTATAGTTTCTAGTATAGAAGACTCCGAAGAAACTTGAAAAACTTTACAGCTGCGAGCGGCAGTAGGATCCATGGTTCGTTGCTGCTGGGTCGGAGGTTTCCAAATAGCAGCATCCCGTTCTACCCGCACCAGCACTCGTTGGATAAAGGCAGAAGACAGAGAAATGCCATCGTTTCCACTGTCGGTATAGGGAAAGGCTTTGGAGGATTGGACAGGCGGTTGGGTTGCCGCAAGATTCTGGAACCTGGCCACAAACTGGCGGTCGATGCGGTCTTTCCAATGCCACAGCCAGGGAGACGGTCCCCAGGCACAGCTGCCCCGGGAAGCAATGGCTTTTCCTTGTCCTGTACCGATAAGAATCAGATATTTCTTTTGGGGGGTAAAGGGTTGCAGGGGTTTTTCTAACAAAGCTCGCTGGAGGTTTTGGAACAGGGGTTTGCCCTGACGTACCGCAAAGACACCGGCTTTGGGTCGGGGGTAGCGTTGCATGGTGGCAATATCGCCGGCAGCAAATACTTGGGGATGGGAAACGGATTGCAGGGTATCCCGCACCAAAACAAATCCTTCGCGGTCGGTATCCAATCCTGACTCAGCAATCCAAGGGGGAGCGCTGGCATTGGTTACCCAAAAAACGCGATCGCACTGCCAGGACTTCCCAGACTGACATTGCAGCTGATAAATTCTTCTTTGTTTGGTAATTTGGCTGATGGTAGCTGATGTGTGTACTCGAATGCGGCGGTGTTGTAACCACCGATGCAAGCGACGGCGGGTAGCAGCGTTTTGTTGGGGAACCAATTCCTGCCGTCGCTGGAACAAATGCACCTCCGCCGGGTGTTTCAACCTTCGCAAACAGGCATCCATGGATAAAGCCAGTTCCACCCCACCGACACCACCACCCACAATTGCCAAGCGTAAGGGATAGGGCAAGGTTTCGACAAAGCCGCTGGCAGATTGTATGCTTTCGGTAATTTGCTGCCAAACTTGCAAAAATTGCGTGACGGGTTTAATCGGAATGGCGTATTCCGCAGCACCGGGTATGGTAGATTGTTGGGGCGTGCTGTCAATATCCAACGACAGAACATCGAAGCGAATGGGGGGATGTTCGGCACACAAAACCCGATTTTCCTGCAAATCCAGACCAACAGCGCGATCGCGAATCATGTGCGCCCCGGCAAAATTCGCCAGTTGGTGTAGGTCGATGTGGCACTCGTCGTAAGTATAAAAGCCAGCGACATAGCCAGGCAACATGCCAGAATAGGGGGTGTGGGACGTATCGGTCAGTAAAGTTACTCGTACGCCTGGTATGGGATGGGTTCCCCACAATTTTAAAGCGATCGCATGGCTGTGACCGCCACCCACCATCACCAAATCGCGAACAATCGGTTGCGTGCCTGTTTGCATGGTTGTTTTGAAGTTGGGTTAGTGCTGAGCTGCACCGAAGCATTGCTTTTCCCCGATTGTGCCACAAACGAAAGAACTGTTCTGGTTTTAGAAGATTTTACACTTGTGTTGGGATATTGACAGCAGCTGTGCGATCGTTTTTCCAGTCTGGATTGTTGGTTATTTTTACTGTTTGCGCCGTTGTTGCACAATTTCGTAATTTCCTTTGGCAGCGAGCGTATGGGGATGTTCCGCACCCAATTTTTCTTCTAGAATTTGCCAAGCTTTTAAAAACAGAGGTTCGGCATCGTCGTATTTGCCTTGGAGATAGTACAACCCTGCGAGATTGTTGTAGCTGGTAGCGAGGCTGTGATGGGAGGGAGGTAGGGATTGTTCCCAGATTTGAATAGCTTTAAGATAGAGAGGTTCGGCATCATCAAGTTTGCCTTGGAGATAGTACAACGCTGCGAGATTGTGGTAGCTGGTAGCGAGGTGAGGATGGGAGGGAGGTAGGGATTGTTCGTAGATTTGAACAGCTTTAAGATGGAGAGGTTCGGCATCGTCGTATTTGCCTTGGGTTCGGTACAACTCTGCGAGATTGTTGTAGTTGGTAGCGAGGTCAGGATGGGAGGGAGGTAGGGATTGTTCTCG